>JANXWM010000639.1 GCA_025351145.1 Chitinophagaceae bacterium | reverse complement strand
TTACATCACCAATATCTCTATCTTTCAATCTGCCCTGACGTAAAAGCTGCTTCACGACTCAACCGTACAAGAGTGCGACGCAAGGAACGATCAGCAAAGTATCTAAAGCTGGTAACAAAATATGTATTTAAATATTTTACTGCACAGCTTTTTCTACACGTATGCCTGCATTTAAAACATACTGCAAAGGATCTTCACGCATGGTTTGCTGCAAGGTAAAAATGTAAGTGCCTTTTTTTAACCGGATGGGGTTGCGTGTAAGCAAAATGCGGTGCTCAATAATATCGTCCATGGCGCTGCCAAGCCAGCCTTTGGTATTATCGCCAAGCAGTAATTGCACCTGTTGCGTTTTGGCTGTATCGCCGGGTGCAGCAATAGTTACATTGAGCCAGAGGTTGTTGAAATGATAGGCATCATCGTGCCTTACAACTGTGTAAATATTGTAGAGCGAAGTGGTATCTGTTATGCTAAACTGAAACGAAGGTTGGTTGCTGCCAGCCCATTCATGTATATTGAACGGCACCGTTTTTTCGTAAACATCTATGCGGTTGCAGGCTTGCAGCATAAGCATTACTGCGCAAAAAAATAATAGCTTTTTCAATGGTAAAAAGGTATTTGCTTTAAATCTTTTTTAAAGAATATTCAGTATTTGTTCTTTTGCTTTTTCCAGTTCATCTTTCATCAGCACCACACATTTTTGAATGGTAGAATCATACGCTTTGGAACCGGTAGTATTTATTTCCCGTCCAATTTCCTGTATGATGAATGAAAGCTTTTTACCCTTGCCAATTTCAGGTTCGTTAAGTATGGCGCGAAAATAATCAAGGTGGTTTTTTAAACGAACCTGTTCTTCGGTAATGTCAATTTTTTCTATGTAATAAATCAGTTCCTGCTCCAGCCTGTTGGGGTCGTAATTTTCTTTGCCCACATTTTCTTCCAGCACTTTTTTCAGGCCTTCTTTTACCTTCGCCCTTCTTGCAGGTTCCAGCTCTGCAATGATTGCCTGCTGTGTTTCAATATTGTTCATTCTGTTCAGTAATTCCTGTTCTGTATACCGGCCTTCTTCGCCCCTGTGTTTGTTTAAAAGGTCAATCGCCTGCTGCAGTAATTTTTTAAAAGCTGCACCTTCATCCTCTGTTAATACTTCAGTTGAAGGCGATACCACATCGGGCAGTTTTAGTAAAGTGCTTAATATATTATCGGTGCTTAAATTCAGTTCTTTGGCAAGCTCTGCAACCGGACCATAATAAGCCTTCAATAAACCCGTATTAATACTCACCGATTTGGAAGAACCATTTTGTTTAAGCGAAATATTGCATTCAATACTGCCGCGTTGCAAACCTTCATTAAGCATACTCCTGATGTCTATTTCAAGTGGCTTAAGCAGGGAGGGCATATTGAGCCGTATATCGTATTGTTTGCCGTTTAGGGAACGCACTTCCACCAAAAAAAATTTATCATTAATGGTTTGGTCTGCACGTCCGTAACCGGTCATTGAATATAGCATGATAACAATTTAATATTTATCGGTAAAAATAGCAGATAAAAGCGAAGCTGTTTAGAAAACTAATAAGCATTGCTTTATTTGCAGACATTTCAATTTAGAGAGGTACAATTTTTTTTGAGCCAAAGTAGTGAGTGGAGCCGAACTATGGTAATTCTATTCATCGTCCCTTGCGTCGCACACTTGTACTGTATGAATTTTTTTGAGCTTTCAACGCCAAAACCCACGAACCAAAATAATAATTTGTGATTGGCGGTTGATGATCTTCAATAATGTTTTTCCACAAACCTGTACAGGTTAAATGAAGCACCTTGCTGTAATTCAATTTCTTTTTTAAGCGTTTCCTTTTTTATGTTCTGCATCCTGTGCTGCTGAATAATATGATAAGCCTTATCAGCAAGCAGCCACGATTTTTTCTCATTGGTTAAGGCATGCTGCTGGTGCTCCATAATGGCTGCATATAATTCTTTAATACCCTGCTTTTGCGAAGCAATGGTTTTTAAAATGGCAATAGGATAGGGAGTAAGGTGGAAAGCGGGAGCCAGCATTTGGCGCAGATTTTTTACAAAAACATCGGCACCCGGCCTGTCAGCTTTGTTTACTACAAATATGTCGGCAATTTCCATAAGGCCGGCTTTCATGGTTTGTATTTCATCACCGCCTTCAGGCACAGCCACAACAATAGTGGTATCTGCGAGCCCGGCAATCTCTACTTCGCTTTGCCCCACACCAACGGTTTCTATAATAATATGGTCAAATGGTGCAGCTTTCATTATATCCGATATCTCAATTATTTTAGGGTGCAGCCCGCCCAAGCTTCCTCTCGCCGATAGGGAGCGGATAAATACATTTGGGTGGTTATACCATTCACTCATCCTTATCCTGTCGCCCAGTAACGATCCAAAGTTAAATGGCGAGGAAGGGTCAACACACAATACTCCAATTTTTTTATCCTGTGCAACGAATTCACCAATCAGGCTGTCGACCAAAGTGCTTTTTCCGGCACCGGGCGGACCGGTAATGCCGGTAATTTTAGTTGACGAATAAGGCAACCGGGTAAGCAGGCCGTAATAATTATCCGCTTCATTTTCAACAAGTGAAATAATACGGGCTAAAACTTTTATATTTCCTTTTTGCAGTTGCTGTAAAAGCTCCATAGTGTAAAATGCAAAACAATATTGCGGCATAAATGTAGTT
>JANXWM010000631.1 GCA_025351145.1 Chitinophagaceae bacterium | reverse complement strand
GGGCGATCCCGATTTCTGGAAAGTGCCAATGAAGACCCTCGCCAGCAATTCCTATCTTGACAAACGAATGTTGGATTACGATTCCACCAAAGCAACGCCCAGTACGAATGTGACCGCAGGCATCATTAAAGAAAGTGAAGAGACCACGCATTTCAGCGTGATTGATAAAGAGGGAAATATGGTAGCCATCACTACTACTTTGAATGGCGGTTATGGATGCCGCACTGTTGTAGGAGGCGCCGGTTTTTTAATGAATAATGAAATGGATGATTTCAGCATCAAGGCCGGCATAGCCAATATGTACGGTGCGGTGGGTGGCGATGCGAATGCCATTGCACCGGGTAAACGAATGTTAAGTTGCATGACACCAACGCTGGTGCTGAAAAATAATAAACCTTATGTGAGTTGCGGAACACCCGGCGGTACCACGATCCCCACTTCTGTTTTCCAGACGCTGGTGAATATTATTGACTATAATATGAATGCGACCGACGCGGTGAACAAACCCAAATTCCATCACCAGTGGTTACCTGACCAGGTGGATCTTGAAAAAGGATTTCCTGCCGATACAAAAAAGCAACTGGAAGCGATGGGATATAAAACGGTTGACCGTTCCGGCATTGGCAGAACAGAAGTGATCAGGATATTACCCAACGGCAAAAGAGAAACTGCTGCGGATAAAAGAGGAGATGATTCTGTTGCGGGTTATTGATAAGTCAAAAGTAAAAAGGCAAAAGTCAAAAACTTCACTAATAAGGGGTTTCTAATTTAAAATTTATAATCAGTAGCGTCTTGTTATAAAATAGCATAGTTCTTTGAAAATATTGCTGGATAAGGGTTTGAGCGTTTTTAGATTTCAAACGATTTGAAACGGTTTTAGTTTTTTTGATTTGCAATTACCTGTAAATCAGTAAACTATGAATCAAGGCAAGTATGTTTTTTCTCAATTAATTGAGTTTTTGTCGCACAATGATTTTATTCGCTGTGTTTCAAAATACAATGGGAATTATAAAGTAAAGAGTTTTAGTTGTTGGCATCAGTTGCTTTATATGATTTTTGGGCAACTGTCCAATCGTGATAGCTTAAGTGATTTAATTACATGTCTTCAATCTCAACAAAACAAATCCTATCATTTGGGAATGGGTAAAGGAACATCGAAAGCAAATCTTGCAAAAGCTAATGAGAGAAGAGATTATCGCATTTACGAATCCTTTGCAGCAGTTCTTGTTGTTCAGGCCCGGCAGCTTGCTAAGTCGAATGAGTCTTTTGATTTGCCTATCGATGCACCTGTGTATGCAATTGATGCTACTGTTGTTGATCTTTGCCTTAATGTGTTCTGGTGGGGTAAGTTCAGAAAGCATAAAGCTGCTGTTAAGCTTCATACCATGCTTGATGTTAAAACCAATATTCCAACGTTTATACATGTTACAGGTGGTGCTGTTCATGAAGTAAATATCCTTGATATTTTCCCTTATGAAGCAGGTAGCTATTATATACTGGATAAGGGTTACATTGATTTTTTGCGATTGAATAAAATACATCAATCATCCTGCTTTTTTATTACCCGAGCAAAAGACAATTTTAGATTTGTAAGACTATCTTCGAAACGTGTGGATAAAACAACAGGAATAAAATGCGACCAGACCGTACGATTGAAAAATAAAAAAGTGTTGGAGTCTTATCCTGATACGATCAGGCGACTAAAATACTATGATAGTGAAACTGAAATGGAGTTTGTTTTTATCACAAACAATTTTGAAATCAGTGCTTTGGAGATAGCGACCTTGTATAAATACAGGTGGACTATTGAACTTTTTTTCAAATGGATCAAACAACACCTTAAAGTAAAATCATTTTGGGGATACAGCCTTAACGCTGTCAGAACTCAAATTTATATAGCCATGATAACTTATCTAATGATATCCATTGTAAAACATCAATTAAAATTAAAGCAATCGCAATATGAGATACTACAAATACTCAGCATATCATTGTTGTGCAAAACGCCTTTGCTTGATTTGTTTTCAAACGATTATCCACAATATGTCAAAGAACATAATTCTAACCAATTGAATATGTTTGTTTTATAACAAGACGCTACTGATTTTATATTTTAAATTATGAACACTTTTGACTTTGCTCACTCTTCTATCGGCTCCAACGGCGTATCAAATAACAATTCAAAAAAAGTCAGGTCAAGCCACCTCCCGAACTTATAACCTACCTGTTTAAAATGCGCTACTTTTTCAAAG
>JANXWM010000629.1 GCA_025351145.1 Chitinophagaceae bacterium | reverse complement strand
TGAAACAAGGGAAGCTGCTCCGCTTGCCGTATTGAAATATCCTGTGGTGTTGGCAGCAAGTGCACTTGCTCCGCTGGCTGTATTATAATAACCGGTTGTATTATTGCGCAGGGTATTATAACCAGTTGCCGAATTTGAAGTACCTGAAGTATTTGAAAGTAGCGCAGCGCTACCTATGGCTGTATTAAAGGGAACTGAACCCAATCCTGTACCAACTGTTAAGCCGTTAATATTTGCATCGCCACTGAACCATGCATTTTTCCAGAGTTCAGTTGATGAGCCTAAATCAATGGAATTGGTTACACCTGGTAAAAGCGATTGGTTTATTGAAGTAGGTGATACAAGGTTGCTAAGGGCAGTGTTTGCACTCTTAGGTGTTACCGTCTTCCACCCCGTTCCGTCATAATAATAAAATCCGGAGGTATTATTTGTTTGGTAAATCATTAACCCCGCAGCAGGTGAAATAATTGCATTGCGTTGTGCAACCGTCATTCTTGGTATCAGCAAACCTTTTGTAGTGCTTACCATTTCTAATAATGAAGATGCATTAGGTGCAACAGTGCCAATACCTGCAGAACCTGTGGCAGGAAAAATGTTTTGTGCTTTGGTGCTTTGTAAAACAAATGCTGTTGCTGCAAAAAGGATAAAAATCTTTTTCATGTTATTTATTTTATAGGGTTTTATTGTTGAGTATTTTTCTAAAACCAATTGAATATTTTAATTTGTTTCGTTGTGTTTTAATTCCGTATGCCGCATCGGTACGCACTCTTGTACACAAGATTTGCATGAGCTATGAGTGTGTGTGCCCAATGCTCAATTATATTATGAACGTACAAGAGTGCGACGCAACGATGCTTAATATTAGCACAAAGCCTGGTTCACAAAAAACCTCTGCACTTTATTTGAATGATCAATACAAACTGTAACGGCATTTATTATGAAAAAGAGGCTGCTGTTTTATGACAGCCTCTTACCTCTTAAAAATTTTTGTGTTGTTTTGTCTATTCTTTAATCACTTTTACCTGTTGCCATTTATTACCATCATAGTAGCGAAGCAGGTAAATACCTGCCGCATATTTTGCTATGGAAATATTTGCTGTATTACCGGTAACTTTTTGCTTTAATAAACTGCGGCCGTTTAAGTCTGTTAGCTCAATAAAATTTACTGCACCTGCCAATAAACCTGAAACAGTTACCTGATCTTTAGCAGGGTTTGGTGTAACTTTTAAAATCAATTTTGTTGTTATGGCAGCATCGGCCGAATTGTTATTTTCAGAAATGGGTGCAACATCATCGTTCCTGATCGTAATAAGCCCAAGGTTATCTGCAATAGTTGCATTTACAGGAGAACTAAGTATCACTTTTATTTTTTCGGCTGGCTCTACCTGTGTATCACCATTGATAAGTATAAAAATTGTTTTACTTGTTTGGCCCGGCGTAAAAGTGAGTCTGCCACTTTTTGCAACATAATCTGAACCTGCTGTGGCAGTGCTGTCTGCTGTAGTATAATTTACTTTAACAGTATTTGTACTGCTTCTGCTTATTGTTACTTTTAATTTGGCCAGCGTTGTGCCACTGTTGCCTTCGGTAATTTTTTTGTCTGCAATAGAGATGGAGGGCAGGCATATGTTTACTACTTCAAAGGTATCAGATGTTGCAGGACCGATTAAACCCGGGCAGTTGCTGGCATCGGCAATACTTATAAGTTTATAATTTGTGGTTGCTGTTGGCGACACAGAAAATGCAGCAGTAACATTTGAACCGGTAACAAAAACCCTGTTGGTAACATAAGTTGAAACACCATCGTAGTATGTTATATCAAAATAGGTGTTTGATGGTGAAGCGCCTGTAATATTTACCGCAAGGTTTGTACTTTCCCCGGGGCATATTGTAGATGGATATCCTGGCGCAACAGCAAGCGATGCAAAATATTGTGGGCAGCCACCGCAATTCTCACTATAGGTTGCTGTAGCATCTTTATTCCAACCACTATACCCATTGGCGTTACTCACATCATCTACCTGTATGCAGGTGAGTGAAGGGTTGTTGATAGCATAGAAACTTGCAAGAATGTTGTTGTTGCCATTTTTAATATTTAAGCTTGTAAGTAGATTTTCATTGCATTCCAAACTAACAAGTTGATGATTGGCAGATACATCCAAAGAGCTGATTTGATTAAGACTGCAACTTAAATATTTCAATAACGGGTTGCTTGAAACATTCAGAGTGGTTAGTTGGTTACTATTGAATAATAAACTATTCAAGAGGGGATTTTGCGATACATCCAGAGTTGACAATTGATTATTTCCGCATTCTAAGTAAGAAAGAGCTGTATTTGCTGAAACGTCTAAAACAGGAATATGATTGATTCCGCAGGTAATGTTACTCAATACAGTACTGGGCGGTAAAATTAAATTTGTAAGTTGATTTTGTTGGCACTGTAAGTTCACAAGGTTGGTACAGGCAGACAGATCCAGGCTTGTAATTTGATTGTTAGAACAAAAAAGGCTATTAAGGCTTGTATTTGCCGAAACATCCAAACTAGTTAAATGATTGTTGTCGCAGGTTAATCGGTTAACCGATGGAGGGAAAATCAAAGTGGTTAATTGATTAGAATAGCAGTACAATGTCTGCAAATTATTACTAGCAGATGCATCCAGCGTTGTAAGCTGATTTTGCCCGCACGAAAGGTAAACGAGTGCCGTATTTGCAAAAACATCCAGCGTAGTAAGATGGTTTTGCCCGCACAAAAGGCTAGAGAGTTCCGCATTTGCAGATACATCTAAATTGGTAAGGTTATTATGCGAGCAGTCGAGTAAATAAATTTTGGTAAATGCTTCGATACCGGTTAAATCGGCAATTTGGAGGCTACTTACATCAATTTCCCCTGTGTAGGCAGCTGCTTCTGTACATTGTATTTCTCCATCATTGTTTGTGTTGATAGCGGTATTAGCAAGCAGGGCGGCTTTAAAATTAGGGTTAGGTATATTCACTATGCAACCGCCACTACAATTCGCGCTATAGCTTGCTGTTGCATCTTTGCTGTAGAACCATTGTGCATTCATATATGCAGGGTCATCTACTTCTATGCATGTAAGATTAGGATTTTGAGAAGCAATAAGCGTAGTGAAGTGGCTGTTGTTACCATTTTTCAGGTTTAAACTTGTTAATTTATTATCTTGGCATTGAAGATGAGTAAGCGCAATACAACTAGAAACATCCAGGCTGGTTATTTGGTTAAGCACACACTGCAAAACTACAAGTGCAGTATTTGAAGAAACATTCAGGTTTGTAATTTGGTTTTCGTCACAATTTAAGGATAACAATGCTGTATTTGCAGAAAAATCCAGGCTGGTAATTTGGTTACCACCACAATATAATTGTATAAGTTTAGTATTTGCAGAAACATCAAGACTGGTTAGTTGATTTAGATTACAGAAAAGATACGTAAGTTCAGTATTTGCGGAAACATCAAGACTGCTTAGTTGATTTTGAACACACTGAAGATTCGTAAGTGCAGTATTTGCAGAAATGTCAAGAGTTGTCAAGGGATTAACAGAACAGGACAACAACTCAAGCGCAGTACATGCAGAAACGTTTAGATTGGTTAGCTTGTTTTCATTACAAATTAGTTGAGTAATATTTGTAAACGCTTCAATGCCCGATAAGGTATTTATATCCTTGAAACGCACATCTAGGGTGCCTGTGAATGCCTCTGCTTCAGTCACCTGTATTGCTCCATCGCCGTTTGTATTAATCGACGCATTCCCCACAAGCGCCGCTTTAAAATTTGCATCAGGTATATTTACATCCTGTGCCTTTGCACCCAGCACCATGGTTACTGCCAGCATAAGCAGTGTAAAAATCTTTTTCATAAAGTATTTTTTTAATTGCCTACTCTTTGTTCCGGTTTTCGGCTACGCCGGGTGTGGTTTTTAATACTGTAAACAGTGATTTTTATAAGTTTCGCTTTGTCAGGCGTTTGTAATTTTTTTAAGAAAATTTTTAGCCAGGCATAGTATATCTATTAAGCTTTTCTTGCGTCGCACACTTGTACTTTCTGAATTATATATTGAGCTTTCAACAGCCGTTACAGGTTGCCATTATTTGCTTACATACAGGCACAGGAATTTACTTTAGCCACTATTGCAGCTTGTTTACTTTGCGTGTTTTTACTTGCTGATTATTGTTATTGAAAGTACAAGAGTGCGACGTAACGATGCTTAACCGGCGTTTCTGCAGCCGGGATCATCAAAAAAAAATTTCAATTATTTGTTGTTTAAGTATCATTGGTAATTCCATGCCCAGTTATTTCCTGTTTTATCAATTCTGCCTAAGCCCGGGAAATTGAAATGAAATGCATTTACAAGCATATTGTTTTTATATGCTAACTCAAGCAGCTTTATTCTTGATTGTTTTGCTTTATCGTAATCCAGGTCGTAATTGGTTTGCCAGTCTGTATGTTCTATATGCAGGGGGTGAAGAAAAGCATCTGAGATATACAAGAGATGTTCATTATCACTATGAATGTTTAATGCAACTTGTCCCGGTGTATGCCCTTCAGCTTTTATTGCAGTGATGCCTGTTAGCGGATCGGCAAATTCTCCTTTAAATAAATTCAGTTTTTGGTTCTTTAGCGGTGTAATATTTTTTTCAATAAAATATTTGAATAAAGCAGGCTGGTTATCTGACTGCGATGTGTGCCAGTAATTCCATTCATCTTCATGTATATGAAATTGCGCATTGGGGAAAATCAAGTTGCCATCAGCCTTACATATACCGCCAATATGATCTGGATGAAAATGTGTAACGATAACATCTGTAATATCTTCTTTCTTTATATTTTCCTGCTGTAACAACTGCTGTAGCCTGCCTTTAAAAACATAAGATTCACCTCTGAAAATTAATGGCTCATCCAAAAACCCAACGCCTGTATCAATCAATATTTTTTTATCATCATACTGAAGCAATACTGCAATGAATGGAGAAGGAATATTATCAGGGTTTATGTTGTATTTAATTTCTGCCTGTTTAAGCTCATCTTCATTTGCATTAATGAAAAAATCTTTAGCCAGGTATTTAAACATCAGGTCGCGAAAGATGGTGCAATTTATTTTGCCAATATTTATTTTTACAACTTCATCACCCATAAAAAAATCTTTATTAAATGGTTTGAGACGCATTAATGGCAATGCACTGATTAAAGCACCACTGGTTGTAAGAAATTTTCTTCGTTGCATTGTATAAAGTTTTGTGTTGCGGCATTTATTAATGCGTTGCGATAATTAATGATGAGCTTTTTATTTTTCTTTGCTGCTTCATAAAATAAGTTAGCTGGATTGTAATTGTTGAATCATCACATCCATCAGCATATAAATTCTTCCCTCTTGAATCAGTCCTTCTTCATTGAGATCATACACAACACATAAAGGAACATTTACATCTTTGTTGGTTGTGGGGATATTTGCAAACTCGCCAATATGCCTGCCGCTAAAAGTAGCTTCAAGCACAGCTTTATCGTCCGTTATGATAATATTTTTAATTACAGCACGGGCATCAAAGGCAATATGGTAGAAGTAATGAAGCATCTGCCCTATCGCTTCACGACCTATACTTTCCTGCCCGGTGTTAAGGCTTTTGAAGACGGCGTTTTCGGCAACATGAATAATATCATGCGTTTTAATAAACGCTTCAACATGTGCAGTTGCGATTTCGTTAGTGTTATTTGTTGTCATTTTATTTTTGATTTATGTAGTTATTTTATTAATGCGATGCGGTTGCAGGTATAACACCTAATTGCTCCATAAGCTTCATTTGATCGGCAAGAATCCAATGACTTGCAATTTTATTATTCTCAATTGTGTACCTGATTGCAAAAGGGATATTTACTTTTTTAAAAGTTGGCGCAATACCATTAAGATCGCCTTTATGTATACCGCTAAAATGTGCTATAACTATTACATGGTTATCTTCTGCAAACATTTCATTCATAGTTATTTCGTAGCCGGGAAAAGCAGATTCGAAAAATTCTATATGAGCCACTAGGGCTTCATCTGTCATGTACTTATCAAGTACACTTCTTGATTTTCCTTCTGTGTGTAATGCATTGAAGTACTCAAGAATAAATTCTTTGTTTTGATTTTGTTGTTGCATAAAATTGGTTTTATAAAATTATAGTTAGTAATAGGCTTTGTGTTATCGCATTTGTTGCAATTATTTATTCATTTGTTCCATTGATTACTTCAATAAACAAAATGCTCTTATACCGTACTTTGTTTAGTTAAGCACTTACTTTTTCTTTCGGTAAAAGCACAATTCCCCAGATAGTTATTATAATTACAGGGATAACAGCAAACCATCCTTTGGTATTTTCAATGCCTGTAAGAACAGCGTAGATTGAGTTAATTGATGTAAGCGTTCCGCTTATAATAATAAAAAATAGCAGACCTTTTTTTGCTGCTGAAGGCACAGAGTCTCTTGCAAACAATAAAGCAAAAGCCCCGCCGCATAACAATATACCATAACCGCGAAAGGTAACAATAGCACCATCCGTCAAGGACGGATCTGTAAGGAATAATTTTGCTAACTCTTGTGGGGTAAAAATAAAAGATAATCCAAAAAGCAGGCAAACAATTGCATCGAAGATGAATAGGTTTTTAATTGTCATTGTAGTTGGTTAAATGGGTTACAAAAGTTTTTTTCTTTTAGTTGTAGCCACTTAAGTAAGCAAGAGAAATTCTTTGTTTTGATTTTGTTGTTGCATATAAGTGGTTTTATAAAATCAAAACTATTTCTTATTGAAGGCTAAAACAATATAACGTTTCTTAGGTGCAGGCAGCTTTATAAAGGAATTTCAAACGTTATTATGGTACCATTGCCAGGCGTTGAATTTATATGGTATGTTCCATTTAATACAGCTACCCTTTTTTCATAATTCTTTAATCCGTTGCCGCTGCTTTCCCCCCTCTCTCCCTGGAGAGGGGTTGGGGATGAGGCCTTAAACCCTTTGCCGTTATCAGTAATGGTTATAATGAGTTTTTCAGAAAATAAGAAGTCCAGGGAAATGGCAGCGGCGCCTGCATGTTTTACAGCATTGTTTACCGCTTCTTTCACCAGCATGTATATATTGCGGCCTTCGTTCCACCCTATATTTTTTGCAGGGATGTTTTCCGGCGGTTCGCAGGTGAATGTAAGATTCGCATTATTTACAAGCGTAGCGCAATGGCTTCGTATATGGTATATAAGTTCTTCCAGCGTACCGTTGCCTTTGTTCAGGCTCCAGATAATTTCATTCATCTTCTCCACCGATTCATCACTAAGCGAAACGATGCGGGTTATATCTTCATCACTAATCTTATTGCCCGCCTGTAAGGATGAAGTAATGTAACGTATGCGGCTAAGCCCTGCACCTACATCATCATGCATATCGGCTGCAATGCGGTTGCGTTCTGCTTCCAGTGCTTTTTCTTTTTCGAGTAATGCTTTTTGTTTTTCTAATTTTCTTTGATAATAAAGCCGGATAAAACTCCATGTAATGAATATGCCGGCTGCAAAACATAGTACAATAAACCAGGCAGTATTATACCATTTGGTGGATATGGTAAAATGAAAAGTATCGCTGTTTATATAAGTATTGGTGGCTTCATTCAGCAGTCTCGCCTGCAATATATAATTGCCAGGAGCAAGCTGTGTAAACGCGATAACATTACCATCTAATTTTTGCCATGCGGCTTTTTCATTATTTCTTGATAGCAGGTATTCATATTTTTTATTTGAAATTGTATTACCTATATCGAGTAATGTAAAACCAAACTGCAGGTTGTTTTCTTCGGGGTTTAATTGTATGTTTTTATCATCATTAAAAAAGTAAGGCTGGTTGTTTACATCCATACCATCAATAAATACTTTGGCACTGCTTTGTTTTTTACGGGCAAGCAATTCATAGTTTTTTATTTTGTACAAAAAACCTGTATTGCTAAAATAAAGTGAGGAATCATCCTTATCATAAAATAGATGACTATTTAAAAAATTGGTAAAAGGCAGCCCGTCCTGCTCTGTAAAGTTTATAAATTTATCTGTGCCGGAAAGCAGGCAGGTTAAGCCCTTTTCAGAAGGTATCCACATATTGTCATCTGCATCGGCCACCATATTGTTTACAATATTTGAAGGCAAACCATCTTCTGTTTCATAGAGTTTTCCCTTATGGGCAGCAAGATTATATTTTACTAATCCAACTTGCTGGTAGCTGAGCCAAAGGTTCTGCTTATTGTCAATTGTATGGTACAACAGCGGGCCAAAGAGAATATCTTTCCTGTTAAACAGGCTATCCATTTTCCATTGTTCAAAATGCTGTGCTGCATTTTTCCAAACCAACACTTCATTCTTTTTGTTTACTGAAAAATAAATATTGCCGTTCTTATCCTCCGCTACATTATGCACATAACTAAAAGTAAATGGCTGAGGATTATCTGTGTTCCTGTATTGGGTAAATTCATTACTGCCGGCTTTTTGCCTTACAATACCATTACCATAATTAAGACTGTACCATACATCCCCGTTATGGCTTTGATAAACCATCGTTATTAATTCGGCATTATGATAAAATGGTTTTAGAAAAGATGGAGCTGATATTTTTTTTGTTTGAAGATTGTAAATAAGCAATTTTGAATTGTAAGGATGGGCCATGTAAGAATAAGAAACCCCATAAATATAGATTTGATTATTTACAGGTGTAGCACCCCAGCAATAATGAATGATACTGCTATCAACAACATGCAGTTGCTGGCTTTTTGTATCTACATATAAACTCCCTGTTTGCTCGCTGGTCATCCATATTTTACCATCGTACTTTTGATAGTACCCTAACCGGGAATGGTAAGGCAACCTCCAAAATTGGTAATTTAATTGTTGCAGGCTAAAACGGCTGATACCATTTTGACTGCTAACCCAGTAATTTTCATTCTTATCCGCATATATGTCCAATAGATCTGCCGGTAAAATACTGGCATCATCGCCAGGAATATTTTTTGAAACTACCTTTTGCCGATCGGGTTGCAATATAGAAAGGGCATCATCGCTAATCGCAATCACAGTTCCGGCATCGTATTCAATATCTCTGGCCCCACCTCCGGCTGAGCTGAGTGACAAATGAATTGGTTTAAGATAACCGGCGCTGGGTTTATCATAACTCATTTTATAAAAACCACCCCAATAATTAGTGAGATAAAGTATTTTATTAAGTGTATCTGCTTGTTTAATGATGTAGGATTTTTGAGCAAATCCATCAACAGGAATTTCCATCGCTTCCATTTTTCTATCTCTCAGGGAATAGGAAATTGTTTTTTGGCCATCTGAAAAAAGTACGTTGCTACTTCCTGAATAGATTATTCCAGTAAGACTGGGAGCAAAAGGATTGTTTACCGAATCCAGTAATTTGAAATCCATATTGGCAAAATAAATTTTATCATAGCTACGTATCGCAAACAGGTTGTCAGTCATTAAGAACAATTCGTAAAAAAGCTTTCCTTTCCAGAATGTTGGCGGCGGGTGCTGCCGTTGATTAAAAGGGTTCAGCATCCAAAGGCTATTACTACTGGTAAATAACAGTTCATGGTTCTTTAATTCAATACAATTCATTACACTTGAAGAAGGCATGCTGTTACTGTCTACTCGGTTGTGGCTGTATACTTTAAAGTTATGCCCATCAAAGCGGGCAAGGCCCTGCGAAGTGCTTAACCAGGTAAACCCTCGACTGTCCTGCATTACAGCGTTTATATTGTTTGATGGCAACCCATCGGCAATTGTATAATTGGTAAAGCGTATGGGTGAAGCAAATGGCTGACCAATAGAGATACTGGTTGAAAAAAGGAGGGTGATATAGAGCAGCAGTTTGTTCATTTCTCAACGAAAATTACTGCTTATTCATTTTATTAATTGCTTCTGTTTTATTACTTACATGAAGCTTGTCATAAATGTTATGAATATGCTGTGTAACTGTACCAACAGTAATAGAAAGTTTTGCTGCAATCTCTTTGTACAAAAAACCTTTGGAAAGCAACAGCAGTATTTCGTTTTCTTTAGCGGTTAATGTTTCCAGCCCTGTTCTTTTATTCTCTTTAAAATGATTTATTACTTTTCGTGCAACCATATTACTCATAGGGCTGCCGCCGTTGTATAATTCTTTAATGGCTTCAATCATTTTATCGGGTGGCGTTTTTTTCAGCATGTAGCCACTGGCACCTGCAGCCAAAGCATCGAAGATCTTTTCATCATTTTCATAAATGGTAAATATCATAAACTGCGTGCCGGGGCAATCATCTTTTATTTTGCGGATGCATTCAATGCCGCTCATGCCCGGCATATTAATGTCCATAATAACTACATCTGGTTGAACTTTTACAATTGCAGCCGAAGCATCCTCGCCAGTTGCAGAAGAAGAAAGGAGCACCATATCTTTTTGCGATTGCAACAGTTGTTCCAGTGCTTTTCTGATTTCCGGCAAATCTTCAGCAATACTCACATGAATCATGTACACAAAATTAGCCACATCGGTATTATTTCAGCTATAAGTTTTCTTAGGCTTTTTGTTATGGCGTTTGCAAATTTTTTCTTCTGAACTTTGTAAGAAAATCTCACGTTTTGTTATCTGTATTTTTTTCCCAGGCTTAAGATCAATTATGAAACTTTCGTTGCTCCCGAAGCTTCGGGAGCACTCTTGTACTTTAGGAATGCAAGCAGCTTTACCGAAGCGTGGACAGGAGTTTTATTTTACGCTTCGGTAAAAGCTCAATAAATTTCTGAATGTACAAGTGAGTGACACAACAGGCGATGCCATAAAATACTAAAGCCGAAACATAATATTTCTTTTATTCTTTTGCAGTTCCCAATAGGCGCAGGGCAATATATGCCATGAGGCCGGTGCTTATTGCCAATGCATCCTCATCAATATTAAAAGTGGGCGTATGCAGCGACGATGTGATTTGTTTTTCTTTGTTGCCTGCACCAAGCAGAAAAAAACATGCATCGGTTACCTGTGAATACGCAGCAAAATCTTCTGCGGCCATCCACTTATCTGCTTCCAGCACATGCTCTTTGCCGAGATAGGCTTCGGCAAAACTGCGCACCTGTTCCGTTAGCTTTTCTTCATTCACCAAAAAAGGGTAACCACGCACAATATTGATATCGCAAGTGGCACCCATACTTTCTGCAATGGTTTGCGCCATTTTTTTTATACGTGTATGTGCTTCGCTGCGCCAGCTCTCATTCATTGTTCTAAAGGTTCCTTCCATATAAACTTCATTGGGAATTACGTTGATGGCACCATTGGCGATCACTTTTCCAAACGACAAAACGGTAGGTATGGTTGGGTTGGACATTCGGCTTACGAGCTGCTGCAACGCAACAAGGATATTTGCTGTTATGATAACGGGATCAATGTTTTGATGGGGCTGCGCACCATGCCCACCCTTGCCGCGGACAGTAACAAAAATTTCATCCATGGAGGCCATGAACTTTCCTCCGCGGATAGCGATCTTCCCTGCTTCAAGTTGCGGAAACACATGCTGGCCAATAATTGCAGAAGGTTGCGGATTTTTTAAAACGCCTTCTTTGATCATAATGCTTGCACCGCCGGGAAGCTTTTCCTCAGCTGGCTGAAAGATGAGTTTTATGGTTCCACCGAATTTACTTTTCAAGGTTTGCAAAATTGCTGCTGTGCCAAGCAGGGAAGCTGTGTGCGCATCGTGACCACAGGCGTGCATCACGTTTTCGTTTGTTGAAATATAATCAACTGTGCTGGCTTCTTTAATGGGAAGCGCATCCATATCAGCACGCAAAGCGATTATCTGGTCTGATGGCTTATCTCCTTTTATTAAAGCTACGATTCCTGTGTTTGCCATGGGCTGCCAGGGAATGTTCAATTCATCGAGCCGGGCTTTTATAAATGCGGATGTTTGATATTCTTGAAATGATAATTCAGGATGTGCATGCAAATGCCTGCGGGTTGCAATTGTGTTGCTGTGAATTTCTGTTGCGAGGTTTTTTATTTCATCTATCAGCATACCCTAAATCCCTAAAGGGAATTTTATTGCCCTAAATCCCTAAAGGGACTTTGAACATAATTAAAAAATTTATCCAGTATTTGTAAAACATTATTTCTGCCTTTTCTAACTCCCCTTTAGGGGTTTGGGGGCTTAGGGCTTGGGCCAAATTCTGTCAATCTCTTCCATTTGCCCCGGCGAAAGTTTTTCTTCCGGATTTAAACACCATAACCCTTCTAATAATCCCTGCCTGCGCAGCACTTCGTGAATACCGGCAATACATCCTTTAAAGGCATTTTTTGCATCGAAGACGGCTGCATTCATATCTGTTACTTCAATGCCTTTTGCTAATAACTTTTCTATGCCTGCATAATCATTTGCAATGCATTGTTTAATCTCCATAAAAAGTTCAACGGCCTGTTTTGTACACACCGCCCAATGGCCAAGCAGACCGCCAACAAACCTTTTTTCTACTACTTTTTCATTTACCAAAAATTGATACGGCGCAAGCAGATCTGCAACAATATTATCATCATTGCCTGTATATAAAGCAATTTCATTTCTTCTGTTTGAATTGCAAACGGCCCTTACTACATCAAGCGTTTGGTACCTGTTGAATGCGGCAACTTTTATAGCATACACATTGGGTATTTCGGCAAAGGCACGCCAAAATTCATAACTCAAAATACGCCCACCAACAGCAGGCTGAAGATAGAAACCAAACACAGGAATTATTGCTGCAATTGCTTTTGTGCGCTCAATAAGTTGAGCTTCTGAATAAGATGATAAGCCACCCATACTTACAAGACCAAGATGGTATCCATACTTTACAGCAAGTTCAGCTTCCTGTAATGCAATGGCTGTTGCCCCGCAAATGCCTGCAACTTTTATAAACGGTTTATTTAATCTGGCGTTTTCAATTTCTTCAGCAGCCAATTTTAAAACTGGTTCTAATAAATCAATTCCAGGTTTTCTTATTTCAAATTGTGTAGTATGTACCCCAACAGCAACTCCGCCTGCACCGCAGGAAATATAATAACGGGTGAGTGCCCTTTGCTTCTGTTCATCAATTTTTAAATCCTGCGTTAACGCCAATGGATGCGCCGGTATCACTGTACCCTGCTGCAATAAAACATTTATAACCGGATCAAGTTCATTTGATTTCATGCTTTTAAAATTGGCCTTTCCTTTCCTGGAAATGTGTAGGTTTATTGATTGTTTTACCACCCAGCTTTATCCATACTGCAATTAGTTCTATCATCTTTTTCAGCGGTACTTTGGGATAACCAAAAAGCCTGAATGATTCTGCAGCGTTGCTCAGCAGTGCAGTAGTATGCTCTTCATTTATAAAGGCTGGGGGTTTCTCAAATAACCTTCCAAATTCTTCTGCAAGCCATCTTACGGAAACTGTTTCTGGCCCGGCAATGTTTAAAATTTTTGAAGGTGTTCCGCAATGAAGCAATGACCTTATCGCCATTTCATTTGCATCGCCCTGCCATATCACATTTACATGGCCCATGCTCAAATCAACAGCCCTTTCTTCGCTCACTGATTTTGCAATTTCGAGCAACACACCATAGCTTGTGTCATTCGCATAATTTAATCGGAAAATTAATAGCCGCGTATGATTGATCGAAGAGAAATATTGAAACATCCGTTCACGCCCAAGGCATGATTGCGCATATTCTCCAACTGGTTCAGGCAACTGTTCTTCTGTAACGCCGCCCTTTGCAACCAACGATAATGGATAAACATTGCCTGTTGAAAAAACTACTATGCGTGAGTCCCTATATTTTTGCGCCACACGCCCTGGCAAATAACTGTTCATTACCCATGTAAAAGGTTCTTTGCCTGTTGTTCCAAATTTTGTACCGGCAAGATAAAGCACATTCTTAGCTGTTGGCAATGATTGCAGTTCATCTTCGTTCAGCAAATCTGCATTATATGTTTCTATACCAAATTGAGTTAATTCATCTTTTAAACCGGGTTCAGAAAAACGGGATATGGCAATAATTTTTTTATTAACGACTGCTTTATCAACCGCTTGTTTGGCAAGCTTAGCAAGGGCCGGGCCCATTTTTCCGCCCGCACCAAGTATAAGAATATCACCATCTAATTTTGCTATATCAGCAATAAGGCTATCTGACGGCTGCAGTAATTCCCGGTACAATTGATAAATGTCTGACATCGTTATTTTAATTATTATGCGCTATAAATATATGATTACTTGTCAATCAAATGTTATGAGCCGGGCAATAGTATTTCATAGCATCACCGCTTGCGTCGCACTCTTGTACGTCCCGGCTCATTATGAAGCTGGAATCACGTTCACAAAGAATCGAACCGTTTCTTATAATAATTTACGTTCAATAAAATTATGATATCAATCATCTTTTTGTTTTTCTTCATCATGTTTTCGGTTTATTAAGCCGGGTATATTTGTTGCTTTAAGAACTGCTGAAGAAAGTTTCATCAGCATAATAATATTGAACAGGCACACAAAAAATATTGAAGCTAGAATTTACATTTTGTAAATTTAGCCATGCAATATTCGATAGCAAATACAAACAAGGATTTTCAAACTGCATTATTGCTCGCAATATTTGAAGAAAGTGCCGATTTTTTTGCAGTAATGGAAAAAGAAAGCAGAAAAATTTTATACATCAACAAACATGGCCTTGATCTTTTCGGGATGGAAAGCGTGGAGCAACTGGCTGAAAAAAAGAAAGATTATTCTATACTTAAATACCCGCCTGCAGATGTACAATTATTTTACAGTGAAATTGACAATGAGATAAAAGAAAAAGGGGTTTGGCAAAAAGAACTGGAATATATAACAGGGCAGGGAAAAACTTTTTGGGGTATTTGCCGCGAAACAGCATTTTTAAATAATGGAACGGAATATTACCTGATGCATATTTTCAACAACTCTGCAAACCATCAGCACGAAGAAAAATTTAAACTTCAAAATGACCGTTTTGAGGCACTGTTTAACCATGCCAGTATGAGTATACTCGCTACTGACAGTAAAGGCAGTATTATAATGGCCAACCAGCACCTGCTTAACCAGTTTGGCTATGAAAACGATACAGAATTAAAAGGGCAAAAAGTTGAAATACTGATTCCATCTGATTTAAGAAAAAAGCACGAGGCACTTAGGGACCATTACAATATTGACCCAAAGAAAAGATTTATGGGTTACGGGCTCAACCTGCTTGCATTAAGAAAAGACGGATCCCGTTTTCCTGTTGAAATAAGCCTTGGATATTATAAAATGGAAACGGAGCAATTTGTGTTCGCTTTTGTTAATGATATAACCAAACGTGTTGAATACGAAAACCACATAAAACAACTAAACGCCGAACTGGAAGAGAAAATA
>JANXWM010000608.1 GCA_025351145.1 Chitinophagaceae bacterium | reverse complement strand
TTCCTTCATTTCCAAATTTTGACGATGCCGGAAAGTATAGTGGTGCCGATATTGCCTGGCTCATTGTAGCTACAGCTCTTGTTTTTCTTATGACACCAGGACTGGCTTTTTTCTATGGCGGAATGGTTCATAGAAAAAATGTGATCTCAACAATGATGAAAAGCGTTGTGGCCGCAGGAATAGTAAGCGTCCTTTGGGTTGTAGTGGGTTATGGTCTATGTTTTGGTACAAGTATAGGAGGATTTATTGGTAATCCAGGTGATCATTTATTTTTTAAGGGAGTGGCCTCCGGTGCTCCATGGACTCTTGCCCCAACAATTCCATTGACATTATTTGCATTATTTCAATTAATGTTCGCAATAATTACCCCCGGATTGGTTGTAGGCGCAGTTGCGGAAAGAATTCGGTTTACATCTTACGTTCTTTTTATAGCACTTTTTAGCCTCTTGGTTTATTGTCCTATAGCACATTGGGCATGGAATCCCGATGGTTTTTTATTCAAAATGGGTGTTCTTGATTTTGCGGGTGGTACTGTTGTTCATATATCAGCAGGCTGCGCAGCGCTTGCGGGTGCTTTGGTACTAAAAAGAAGAAAATCACATATGGAGCGTAAAGAAATTCCACCTGCAAATGTCCCTTACGTTCTTATTGGCACGGGGTTGTTATGGTTTGGCTGGTTTGGTTTCAATGCAGGGTCTGCGGGTGCTGCAAACGCTCTTTCAGTTTCAGCATTTGCTACAACAAATACCGCAGCTGCAGCTGCTGGTCTTTCCTGGATGTTTTTTGATGTCATGAAAGGCAAAAAACCTTCTGTTCTTGGTTTCTGTATTGGTGCCGTTGTTGGTTTGGTTGCAATAACGCCGGCCGCAGGTTTTGTAGCTATTCCTCAAAGTATCTTTATTGGTGTAATTGCCGCAGTAATTTCAAATCTTGCTGTTTACTATAAATCCAAAACTACCCTTGATGATACATTAGATGTTTTCCCTTGCCATGGATTAGGAGGTATAGTAGGGGTAATAATGACAGGTATCTTTGCAAGTAAATCAGTAAATAGTGCTGGTAATGACGGCTTATGGTATGGTAATGTTGATTTTTTCTTTACCCAGCTCAAAGCATTAATCATTGTAGTCCCCTATAGCTTCATAATGTCATATGCAATTTTCAAATTCATCAATTTTATTCTTCCTATACGGGTAACTGAAGAAGAAGAAGATTTGGGGCTTGATGCATCTCAACACGATGAAAAATATACTCAGGGAACATTACTTGTATCAACAAACGGTATAATTCAAGAAAAAGAAAATACATCAATTTGAAATTGAGTATGCATTATTCAATGATTTAAAAGATTAAACACCAAAGTCTCTTAAATCATTGAATAATTAGTTAGCATGTTTACATTATTGGAAATAAATTTTATACCCACAATATAAAATAGCCACGAAAACCATCAAACAACTAGCAGATTGCTTATTTAAAGGACGATAAAAACAGAAATGTTTTGATTTCTGGCCATATGAAAAAAGGATCAGAATTTGGAATTTTCATTTTTAACTCTTAAATTAAAGCAAATGTTAAAGAAAACCTTTTCGGCAATTATTTTAATGTTCATTTTTGTTAATGCTTTTTCTCAAGACTCTACAGCACCAGCGCCTGCTACCACAAAGATTTCAGGTTATGTAGATGCTTATTACCGTTACAATTTTAATGACCCGAAAGAGGGTTTTAATACCGGCGGTACAAGTTTCACAAATTCCCAGAATTCATTTCAACTGGGTATGGCCTCATTAAAAGTTGAGCATAGTTTTGGGAAAGTGGGTCTTGTTGCAGACTTAGGCTTTGGTACCAGAGCAAAAGAATTTTCTTATGCCGATGCCGATCATCTTGTTCCTGTAAAACAGGCATATGTTACTTATGCCCCTTCCGACAAAGTAAAATTTACAATGGGTAAATGGGCTACTCATATTGGATACGAGTTATTAGACCCTGCCCTCAACAAGAATTACAGCATGTCATACATGTTCTCCTATGGCCCTTTCAGTCATACGGGTATCAAGGCTGACTTTACACTCGGCGGCGGCTCTGGCTTAATGGTAGGTATAGCCAATCCAATAGATGTTACAGCTCCGTCAAGGGCATCAACTAAAACCCTCCTTGGCCAATATAGCTATGTTGGAAGTAAATTTTCCGCTTACTTAAATTATATGGGGTATTTTGGTGCAAAGACCACTATGCCTACTGCTTCCAGCCTAAGCCAGTTTGGGCTCACCATGGTTGCCACCGTAAGCGACAAATTCAGTATCGGATACGATGGCACAGTCCAGTCAGTTAAAGATGAAGAAGACGATAAATCAAAAAGCTGGTGGGGCTCTGCATTATACTTTAACTATATGCCAACTGATAAATTTGCCCTTTGCCTCCGTACCGAATATTTTGGCGATGAAAAATATGGTTTAAAGGTAGGAGCCAATGTATTTCAATCCACATTATCAGCAAATTTCAAGGTTGGAAACCTGCTGATAATACCCGAAATCAGGCTCGACAATGCATCTCAGGAAATCTTTGAGAAAAAAGATGGCACTACTAAAAGTACTGCAACCGGAATTTTAGCTGCAGTTTACTCTTTTTAGTATTAGCCAATTACAGCAGGTATTTATTTGAACCTGGCTTTAACAGCTTTGCTGATCACCTCTTGCGTCGCACTCTTGTACTGTAGCATTTCTGCTGAACAATACAAGTGCATCAGGTTTTCAGAAATGTATCTGTACTGTTTTTTAAAACAGCAAATCAGGTAAAAATAAAGCAGATTACTCCCTTAAAATTATTCTGTATTAATATACTGCTGCACATTAAAATAATCTTCTTTAATCTTAAAAACCTCAAAACATGATTTTTAAAACTCTATTTAAGCGTAACAGCGAATTGTCAACCGCCCCAATGGTAAAATTGACAAAAGGCGAGAAGCTTAAAATTGGCCTTACGATTTTTGCTGGAAAAATTATCGGTGTTTTAGTTATTTTATTTGCTATGAAGGTTTTACCAGATCTCATTGCAACTAAAGCTTACGCCGGCGAAACCTATACACCCCATGAGACTATGCTGATGAATACAGCAAATACAATCTGGACGCTTGTAGCCGCATTTTTGGTTTTTGGTATGCAAGCAGGTTTTGTAATGCTTGAAGCAGGTTTTGCACGTAAACGTGAAACAGTAAACGTATTAATGGAATGTATTTTCGATACCTGCCTCTGCGGGTTATTGTTTTGGGCAATTGGCTATGCTTTCATGTTTAGCGAAGGCAATGGTTTTATAGGATATCATTGGTTTTTCCTTCAGGGTGCGCCTGAAACATATTTAGCAACAGGAATACCAATACTTGCACATTGGATTTTCCAATATGCTTTTGCTGATACTTGTTCTACAATCGTTTCCGGCGCAATGATTGGTCGTACAAGTTTCCGTGGAGATATCCTTTATTCAATTGGTATTACCGGGTTCATTTATCCAATTATCGGTCACTGGGCCTGGGGTCCGGGTGGCTTTTTATCAGTTTATGGATTTTGGGATTTTGCTGGCTCTACTGTTGTTCATACAATTGGTGGTATTGCCTCACTTGCAGGTGCTATAGTTTTAGGGCCACGTCTTGGCCGTGTATTTAAGCGTGATGGTGGTGGTATGCCCCCAGCACATAATCTTACACTGGGTGCTGTGGGTGCATTTATTTTATGGTTCGGCTGGTATGGGTTTAACCCTGGCAGCACACTTTCTGCAGTAGATATGCAGGGCATTGGTCGTATTGCTACAAATACAACTTTAGCAGCTTGTTCTGGCGGTATGGTGGCAATGTACCTTGCTCTATGGTTTGGAGGTACTAAAGGTAAATTTGATCTTGGCTTTACTGTAAATGGCCTTTTGGGTGGATTGGTTGCTATTACATGTCCCTGCTATTGGGTTTCTACATTAGGTGCAGTACTTATAGGCGCTGGTGCAGGCATAGTTGTTTATCTGGCAACTCACCTGTTAGAATATTTACGCATTGATGATCCTATCGGTGCAGTGCCGGTGCATGGTGCCTGTGGAATTTGGGGTACTTGGGCATTGGGTTTATTTGCATCAGGCGAATATGGTGTTACCGGTCCAACCGGTGCAGATAATTCAGCTCCCTTAACAGGTGTGCTTTATGGTGGTGGAACAGACTTGCTCATAAAACAAGTTGTTGGAAACGTAACCATAGTTGCAGCAACATTTGCAGTTTCTTTCATACTTATGTGGGTAGTTCAAAAATTACCTTACCCATGGAAACTCCGTGTTGAAAAAGAAGGAGAAGAGGAAGGTCTTGATGTTTTTGAACATGGCTCAGAAGCATATTCTTTATAAGAATATTGTTGCAGTATAAATCGAACGTATGAAAAAAAAGTTCCGTTTAATTACGGAACTTTTTTTCATTTTTTCGAGTCCGGTTTAAAAGCAATACATTATTATAAAGTGTCCAATCTAGTCCTTTTTTGTTAAAAAAAAGTTAATTGCCATTAAATTTATTTTTTTCAAAAAAAAGCAAATACATGGGCATATTCAGAAAAACCAAGTTATTAAGCAAATTCTAATAAGATTTTAAATCAATTTAAAAGAATAATTTATCTTTTTTTTAGGCACCTCTCCAGATTCATATCTTCCTGTTTTTTAAAAACAAATTATAATTATTTATAGTATGTTAAGCATATAAAGGCTCATGCTGCATCTTCAATTTTGTATCAGTTAAGTTTGTTTCTTTACTCTGTAAAAAAAATAAATTAAATAAATAATAAAAAAAAGATCATGAGTACTTTAGAAATCGTAGCATCATTTGTAGTTTTAGTTGCTTTTATAGTTGTACCAGCTTTTAAAGGTGCACACAGAATCAATACTCACAAATAGTTTTAGTATAGGACAGTTTCCTCTACCAGAAACTTTAAAAATTCTTTAAGAGACTGTATTTTACAGTCTCTTTTTATTTTGTGGTCTTTTCCAATTCCGTGGATGGAGTTAGATTGTTTTCAAATGATATTAAGCTTGAATTTTTGTTAGCTATAATCAATTCAAAATTGATTAGTTTCTATCATTCCAATACTTCTGCAAATGCTTTCAAAGGTGTATTTCAAAAAGTTTTTATTGCAGAATTTAAGAGATTTACCAATACCCAAAATTGAACATCAAGAAAATAAATTCTTTCACTATGAAATCGTAAAACTCGTAGATACCATGTTGCAGTTGCAGCAGCAAAAACAAAATGCCACACTTGCCACAGAACAGGAACAATTAACCCAACGCATACAATACACTGATAACACTATAAACCAGCGTGTATATACATTGTACGGTTTAACGGAAGATGAAATAAAAATGGTGGAAGGGGGGGTAATACAAAACTATTTTTTTGAACCAGGCTGCAGAATATATATGAGGCTTTACTTGCGTCGCACTCTTATACTTTGGTAATTCTATGCAGCTTTTATATTAGCGTAGAAGCTGCTTAAATTTAATTAAGCAAAAATAGTAGCGGGTTTACTTTGCGGGAATCTTTGCGCCCTTTGTAGCTAAAAAATTAATACAAAACCGCAAAGAACCCAAAGAAAAATACCAAATACATTTTATCAGCTTCTAGTGTTAAGGTTGCAAAAGAATCAATAGAAGATCATACAGCGTACCGCCATCAACAATACGCTTCGGTGTTCGCTGCGGTAAAAGCTCAATATATAACCCAAAACGTACAAGAGTGCGACGCAACAGGGCTTAATAACAACACTTTAGACTGGTACATAAATATATTCAAAACTTACAGTAATGCGGGGCAAGGGAAGTGTGATAGCGTAAGCCAGGTTGCTGGAGGGAGAAATTGTATTTTGACCCTTGAATAAGTACTGGGTTATTTTGTAATTCAACTTACCAAAAATAAAAACAACCCGCTTTTCAGCGGGTTGTTCATTATTATAATACTATACAAATATTTATTTAGACTTCTGCAGATTGGGGAAAGGAGCAGGAACAGTGTTCGGGCCGCTTTCTGTTGTACCCATCATGTCAACTGTATTTGCATCTCCACCGGCACTTAAATTGAAGATAAGGCGGCTTTCAGCAATACCTTGTTTTTCTACCAGGTATTTGATAACTGTATTTACCCTATCCCAGCCTAACTGCTGTGAGCGTTTATTTGATGCATCATAGTACCCGTTTACACGAACACTACAGCTTGGATTAGCATTCATTTGCTGAGCAATACTGTTCAAAATTGCAGTTGCTGTAGATCCTAAATTTAAACTGCCAGTCTTAAACTGAACACTTGGCAAAGAGCTGATAGCGCACTCGGGTGCTGTGTGCAGGTTTTTAATCATATCCCTTAATTCGGTGCAGCAAGGTGGTTCAGGGCATTTGCCAATTCCATCTGCATCAACAGGGAAACAATCGCGTGCTGTAAGTGGTTCTTTATCCCTTGCATCAGGAACTCCGTCTCCATCAGTATCGCGGCTTACACCATGACTATCAACAGGGCTGCCTGCCGGCGTGTTTGGTTCCATGTCGAATTGATCAGTAACGCCGTCTCCGTCTGCATCAGGCAAAACAACTGGAGGCATCTTCATATGCTTTGGGGCATTAACCTCATTATAAACATAATTATTAGGATTCAGCCACCAAAGAGGTAAAACATTTTTGGATGATTTACCCATGTTCATGTTAATCCTAAACTGGGTTGCACTAATAAAGTCGTTAGTTTTCCCCTGTTTAATTCCGTCAAAATTATCGTCGAAAGGAAGAGTAAATTTCTGCTCTATTCCTAAATTAAACTTGTCTGTTAAACGAAAGGCAAATCCCGCACCAAGATCTAAACCATGGCGGATTAATTGGTTTTTGCTTGTTCTACCAACTGCATCTCTGTTCTGATTAACCACAGCAGCATTGTTTTCGTAAGAATCATCAAGCAAATTTTTCAAATCACTTTTTATATTCTTTCTGCTTTGCAGATAATTAATGCTTGCAAAATTGTAAGGCGCATTGCTGGCATTTAATGCATTAACATCCACATCAGAACTAATAGCACTATAACCTGCCAAAACATAAATGTCAGTTTTAGGGTTACCACGATAATTGCTGATTGAATTTAAACTACCTATGAAATCCAATGATAACTGATGGATTGCGTTGCGGTAATTTGCAACAAATTGTTTTCCTCCATTGGTGTAAAGCTGAGACCAGGGGCCTCCCAGGTCGGAAGAATTTGCAGATCTTGGACGGTAATCTAACCCATAGTTATAAGAACCGTTCCAACCTGCTCTTACTGAGATAACATGACCCAAAGATTTTCTTACAGAAATTCCTCCGCCAAAACCGAATTTTGGATCAACATCTGAAAAGAGAAAAGAGGTACCACCACTTATTCCTAACTCCCACATACTTCTTGGTTTTGAAGGATAAGGGTATTGGTTATTAATAAACTCGTTTTGCTGGGGCATATTCTTCACTGAACGCTTGGAAGAATCTAGTACCCAACCATAACCAGCATCGCTTTTTTGTGCAAATGCTGCAGATACAATTAGTCCCATAAGGGCTAAGAGTGTAATGTGCTTTCTGATGGACATAGGTGAAAATTGATTTGTTTGTAAAGTTTCCCGTATAATTATATTAGCAAATTTAAAGATAGATTATGAAATACCAAATTTTTACAATTTAATTTTATATGATTGATATCATGACAAGCTCAACAAAATAAAAGTTGCATGCAAAAAAATATTAATTGAAGCTATCTTGCATCTAACTAATAGGAATGGACAAAACAACCCAGGTCATATCAAATGAAATGGCAGCTTTTGAAAATTATTTTAAAGATGCCGTAAAAAGCAGGGTACCGCTGCTTGATAGAATAATGCGATATATTGTAAACAGGAAAGGCAAACAGTTACGTCCTAAATTTGTTTTATTAAGTGCAAAACTTGGTGGAGAAATAAATGACTCAACCCTCAGGGCGGCTTCTCTTGTTGAATTACTTCATACAGCAACACTTGTTCATGACGATGTTGTGGATGATGCCACAAAAAGGCGTGACTTTTTCTCGGTAAATGCCCTTTGGAAAAACAAAGTCGCTGTTTTAGTTGGTGATTACCTCTTATCAAAAGGCTTGCTTCTTTCCCTTGATAATAACGATTTTGATGTTTTAAAAATTTTATCCGAAGCAGTAAAAATGATGAGCGAAGGCGAGTTGCTTCAAATGGAAAAAGCCAGGAATCTAAATGTTAGTGAAGATGTTTATTACGAAATAATTAAAGGAAAAACTGCGTCTCTTCTTTCTTCAGCATGTGGGGCCGGTGCCTGTACAACCTTTAAAGACACAGAAAAAATAAATCTATTAAAATTTTTTGGTGAAAAAACAGGCATGGCCTTTCAAATAAAAGACGACCTCTTTGATTATGGAAATGAGAATATTGGAAAGCCAACCGGCAACGACATTAAAGAAAAAAAACTTACCCTTCCATTGATTTATACACTCAATAACTGTGATAAGGCACTCAGAAAAAAGATCATTTACATTGTAAAGAATGAAAACACAAACAGGGATAAGGTTAAATTCGTTATTGACGCAGTTAATCAAAGTGGGGGTATTGAATATGCTTACAAAAAAATGTTCGCCTTTAGAGATGAAGCACTAACAATTTTATATCAATTCCCCGAAAATGAGGTAAGAGGTGCCCTTGAAGAACTGGTTCGCTATACAACAGACCGAAAATACTGATGCAAAAAAGGTGGAAAATACAAAGTGCAGATGAGACGAATGTTTTAGCATTGTCAGGTTCCTTAA
>JANXWM010000600.1 GCA_025351145.1 Chitinophagaceae bacterium | reverse complement strand
CCTCAACACTGTTCGGTTCAAAGTCCCGCAGGTATTCTTCTGGTATTAATATCTTTAATACCTCTTCATTAAATGATAATTGTTTCTTGTTCGGCATTACGCTAAGTTACTCTTAGCACCTCAAAGTATTAATTAGCCTATCTAAAAGTAATTGTGCCGCATATTTAAGAGTATCTTTATTTAGAATTTTTTTGGGAATAAAACAATGTAATTGCTCAAAATTACATTCTGTTTTTATCTCTAAAATTTGTAACCCTTGTAAAAGTCTCTTGAAATCTTTTACTTTTTTGAATTGTTCAATACTATCTTGAATTCTTTTGTTGTCATAATCGGAATATAAATCCTTATCAAGTGGATATAAGTTAGTATCAATTTTTTCAGGAATATCTTTTGATCTTGTTTCAATTTCTTTTTTATTGCCCAATTGATTGCAAGCAAAAAATAAAAATGTGCATGCTAAAAAGATAAAAAATTTCATAAAGTATTTTTTTAACTATGTAGAAACCTTTACTTCGTTCTTGTTTGATGCTTTCTCCAACAAAAGTATTGTAATTCATTCTTTTCCCTCAGAGTTTCCTCTTATAGCTTTATGTGTGGCAGGAACTCTGCGGTTTGCGGGTAAATACTTTTTAATTAGACCTTCAATCTCCGCTTCGATAAAAGCTCAATTCATCATCCAACTGAAAAAGTGTGCGACGCACCAGGCGATCACCAAAGAACCTTCTGCCCGGTCCAAAAAATTATTTACCAAACTTTTTCTTTAAAGCATTCAATGCATCGTTAACGTTGAGTGTACTTAGATCTTCCGGCTGCTTTGCTTTTGGCTGAAATTTATTGCTGATGTTTTGCGGTTTGAAACCCGAAGTATTTTTTGCAGGTATTTCCTGCGTTTGCTTTATAGAAAGTGCAATGCGTTTGCGGGGAATATCCACTTCCAAAACTTTTACCTGTACCTTATCGTTAAGCTTTAAAATTTCATTTGGATCAGTGATATATTTGTGCGCAATTTCGCTTACATGCACAAGGCCATCCTGCTTTACGCCAATATCAATGAACGCTCCAAAACGGGTAATGTTTGTTACGACCCCTGGTATTATCATACCAATCTTTACATCTTCAATTTTATAAATATTGGCAAACTCAAACTGCTGCGCTTCACTGCGTGGATCGAGGCCGGGCTTCTTTAATTCATTGAGAATATCCTTAATCGTAAGCTCGCCAATTTGCTCGGTTGCATATTTCTTTGCATCAATATTTTTTATCAAAACTTCATTACCAATCAGTGACTGAACATTGGTATTTACATCTGCCGCCATCTTCTCTACAATTGAATAAGCTTCGGGGTGAACCGCACTTGAATCAAGTGGATTGATACTTTCTTTAATTCGTAAAAATCCAGCGCACTGTTCAAAAGCTTTACCACCAAGACGCGCAACTTTAAGCAACTCTTTCCTGTTAGAAAACTTACCGATTTCATTGCGGTGCTTCACAATATTATCCGCCAATGTTGTACCAATGCCGCTAACATAACTTAGTAAATGTTTGCTTGCAGTATTTAAATTTACACCAACCGCATTTACACAGCTCACTACTGTTTGATCGAGTTTTTCTTTCAGGCGTGACTGGTTCACATCATGCTGATACTGCCCCACTCCAATGCTCTTGGGATCAATCTTAACAAGCTCTGCCAAAGGATCCATTAAACGCCTGCCAATACTTACAGAACCGCGAACAGTTATATCCTGGTCGGGGAATTCTTCCCTTGCAATTTCCGATGCGGAATAAACTGAAGCGCCATCTTCATTTACCAAAAATATGGGCAAGCCAAGCTCTAGTTTTTTTATGAACTGTTCCGTTTCGCGGCCCGCCGTTCCATCACCAATTGCAAAAGCTTCTATGTTGTATTGCTTAACGAGTTCCTTTATTTTGTATTGGGCATCGTACACGCGGTTGGCTTCATGTACAAAGATGAGATCGGTCTTTTTCAGTTCGCCTTTTTCATCCAGACAAACCACTTTACAACCTGTTCTGTAACCCGGATCAATTGCCAGAATTCTTTTACTTCCCAACGGCGAACTCAACAATAACTGGCGAAGATTTTCAGCAAAAACATTGATCGCATCTTCATCTGCTTTTTGTTTTAAAGCCGTGCGGAATTCAGTCTCCAGACTTGGCTGCAGCAAACGGCGGTATGCATCTTTAATCGCTTTACGAATTTGATCGCCTGATGCACTCATGCCTTTGATGTACAACTGCTCAATCATCTCCAGCGCATCTTCTTCAACCGGCGCAATGGACATGCGCAAGAAGCCTTCAAGAAAACCACGCAGCACCGCCAAAATTCTGTGCGAAGGGATTTTTGAAACCGGTTCGCTAAAGTCAAAATAGTCTTTGTATTTAATCCCTTCTGTTTCTTTATCAGCAAGTACTTTGCTTTGCAGTGTGGCAGTATCTTCAAACAGTTTACGCATTTTAGCACGCACCTGTGCATCTTCATTTACCATCTCTGCAATAATATCTCTTGCACCTTGTAAAGCTTCATCAGCCGTTTTAATATTATCGTTAATAAAAGATAATGCTTCCGTATTTACATCAATGTCTCTTTGTTCAAGAATCAGCAGCGACAATGGTTCCAGCCCATTTTCCCTTGCTATTAATGCCTTGGTTTTCCGTTTTGGTTTGTAGGGCAAATAAATATCTTCGAGCGCTGCAATAGTCGTGGCTTTGTTTAATTTTTCCTGCAACGCATCCGTCATTTTTCCTTGCTCGGTGATTGTTTTTTCAATCACTGCTTTGCGTTCGCTGAATTCCTTTAAAAACTTTGCTTCGTCCTGTATCTGTAATATTTGTACTTCATCAAGGTTGCCGGTTACATCCTTGCGGTAACGGGCAATAAATGGCACGGTAGCGCCTTCTGCAAACAAGTTCAATACGGCTTCTGCCTGTGCAGTTCTTATGTTTAATTTTAATGCAATCGGTTGTGAAAACTCAGTCATACTGTTATTTTATAATCGTTATTTTTTTGTACCGGGCAGCAGGAATACTATGAAACTTTCGTTGCGTCGCACTCTTGTACGTTCGGTAATTTTCCTGAACAAAGGGCGGCGAAAGTAATAGCAGAAGTTCAAAAGAAAAAATAGAAGTATTGTTAGAAATAAATAATATGATCAACTATTCAATTTACGTCTCCAAAATTCAAGTAAAAACAAGCATAATATTAAAACACAAAAGGACATTGCATATCCTATATAAGTCTTATTTGGTATTATATGACTCGATGCAAGCATCGCCAAAAACACAAATACATTTAAGACTATTAATATAATTACAATAACATTTAAAAGGATCCTTAATTTATTCATATGATTTATTGCCTTTAATGAATAGAAGAACAAAAATCAACTCTAATCATTCATCATTAAAAGTTTGGAGGGGTGTTTCTGGGCATAGCTGCGTATCATGGATTTCACTACTTCGTTCTCAGGGTAAATAGTAAGCCGTTCTTTTAATTTTTTAATATTGGTAAAATTGGTATTCTCCGGCAGCAGGCCCATACCATAAAACTTGCCTTTCTCTACCAGCACACAGGAATATTTTCTGCCAAAATCTGCTGGTTCAAAAATCGCATAAGTATCCATTTTAGCCTGCATATCTGCCAACGCATTTTGTACTTTCAAATTATAGTCATCCCTTTCAGGATAGCCATCATCTGTAATAGCTGTTTTATCAAGAAAGCACAGTGAAGGATGCAGTTCATGTTCCTTCACTAATTTCCAAAGCATCCTGTGTGCATCGGTAAAAAGATTGAAAGAAACAATGGGCTCAAAATATTTTCGTTTTTTATCTAGTGCCAGCCGTTGAAAGCCACGATTATCTTCAAAACTGTAAATGCCGTACAACTGCTCAAAACCTTTCTGGCTGATATTATAAACTGGCCACAATCTTTTTATTTCTATGCTTTCTAAAATGCAGGCAGTAAATTCCGTAGGGCATTCTTTATAAGTAACCGAATAAATATTCCGCAGAAACTCCTGGCGCTTTCTCCCGGCGTTTAAACCAGTGAAATGGCTTACCACACGCTGTTTCAGGTTCTTTGCTTTGCCAACATAAATTACTTTTCCCTTGCTGTCATGAAAATAATATACACCCGGCACATAAGGCAAACCATTCACCTGTTCGTTGGGTAAATTAGGGGGAAGAATCTGTTCGCGGTTTTCTTTCTTTAAAAAATCTTTGATTAGTTTTTCGCCACTCGCCTTTAAAATTTTATCAAACAAAATTGCTGTAGCATTGGCATCACCACCTGCACGGTGCCTGTTTTGAACCGGAATGTCTAAAGCGCGGCAAATATGACCAAGACCATACTTTGGCAAACCGGGAAATGCTTTACGGCTTAATTTAAGTGTGCAAAGTTTTTTGGGTGTCCACTCGTAACCAGCAGCACGCAGATGATATTTTACAAAAGAGTAATCGAAGTTTACATTGTGCGCAATAAATATGCGGTTGCTCAACAGGTTAAAAATTTTATGCGCCACTTCGCTGAAAGCCGGAGCAGTTTCGGCCATTTCGTTGGTAATGCCGGTGAGCTGCACTACAAAAGGAGGAATTGGGTAGCCGGGATTTACCAGTGTTTCGTAGCGGCCTTCTACCTGTTCGCCATCGTAAAGCACAATGGCAATCTCGGTAATGCCGTTGTCGGCAGGATGGCTTCCACTGGTTTCTATATCTACAATTGCGTACATTAGTTAAATTCTAAAGTTTGGGTTTTGGCTGTTGAAAGTTCAGTTATTATCCGAAAGTACAAGAGTGCGACGCAAGTAAAGCTTAATTCTTATTCTTCTGCCTGGTTCAACATTTTTTTAATCCTTTTTTGAACCGGGAAGATGGATTTGATGATTTGATAATTTGGCGATATAATGATATAATACCTTTTCAAATTGACCCATCATCAAATCATCAAATCAGCATTCTTGCGTCGCACTCTTGTACTGTATAACAAGGCTGGACAAATAAATGCTGCCACCTGTTTTAAAAAAAACTTCTTAAAACTGTAACATTTTTTACAATTAAGCGTCTTGTATTAACAAAGTTTAACCGTGGCAACCAAAAATAATTCTAATTTTACACTGCAAAATAATTCAACAATGCGCTATTTAATTATTATTTCTTTCACCATGCTGCTGGGTGCCTGTGGAAATAAAATTGACGGTATTAAATATGCCGGGGAAAAAGTATCGAAAACCGTGAATGCCTGCACCGAAGCGGTAACCAATATTTGTAATGAAGACAAGAAAACTTCGGTCAGCGGCGAAACAAAAGAATCTGAAGGCATTGACACTAAAGCATCGGGCAGTTGGGACAGCCGCATGATGCTCTGGTAAACAAACAATAAATTATGTAATGCCTTCCAAATTGGGAGGCATTTTTATTTAACCCCGTTTCAACAAAACCTTATTACTTATTTTTGCACGCATTTTAAAATTATGGAACTAAGCAAGAACTATATACCCGCGGCTACAGAAGAAAAGTGGACAAAGCACTGGCAAAGCAAACAATACTTCAGCAGCAAGCCTGATAGCAGAAAAGCCTTTACTGTGGTAATACCGCCACCAAATGTAACCGGCGTGCTGCACATGGGGCATACACTCAACGAAACCGTACAGGATATTCTTGTGCGCAAAGCAAGGATGACAGGCTATAATGCATGCTGGGTACCCGGCAGCGATCATGCTTCCATTGCAACAGAAGCCAAAGTGGTGCAGATGCTGAAAGAAAAAGGCATCGATAAAAACAATCTGAGCCGCGAAGCTTTTTTGAAATATGCTTTTGAGTGGAAAGAAAAATACGGTAATATTATTTACAGCCAGATTGAAAGATTGGGCTGCAGTGCAGACTGGAACCGCGTGAGCTTTACGATGGACGATCATTACTATAAAGCTGTAATAAAAGTATTTGTTGATCTGTATAACAAAGGGTTGGTGTACCGTGGCGCAAGAATGATCAATTGGGACCCTGCTGCAAAAACAGCTTTAAGCGATGAAGAAGTTGAATACAAAGATTTGCAGGGAACGCTTTATTATATACGTTATAAAGTTGTTGATGAAAATGGAATTGAATTTTCAAACACCCCTTCAGGGGATGGGGGCATCGTTATCGCAACCCAACGCCCCGAAACAATTATGGGTGATACTGCTATTTGTGTAAACCCTAACGATGAGAGATATACTCATTTAAAAAGAGCTTATGCGTATGTTCCCTTAATCAACCGGCGTATACCAATTATTTTCGATGATTATGTTGATGCTGCATTTGGAACTGGTGCGTTGAAAGTTACTCCGGCTCATGATATAAACGATTATAATCTTGGCCTTAAACATAATCTTGAAGTTGTTGATACATTGAACCAGGATGGCACTTTAAGTGAAGCCGCACAGATCTATGTGGGAGAAGACCGCTTCGTTGCAAGAAAGAAAATCATTGCAGAACTAAAAGAAAAAGATTTTCTGCTGAAAGAGGAAGAATACCAAACACGTTTAGGCTACAGTCAGCGCAGCGGTGCAGTTGTAGAGCCCCGTATATCCACACAGTGGTTTGTGAAGATGAAAGAAATGGCAGGGCCAGCTTTAAAAGCTGTTGTTGATGGCGATATTAAAATTCACCCCGGGGATAAATTTTTAGCTACTTATAAATACTGGTTAGAGAACGTAAAAGACTGGTGCATCAGCCGCCAGTTGTGGTGGGGGCAGCAGATACCTGCATGGTATGATGAACAGGGTACTTGTTATGTTGCTGAAACAAAAGAAGAAGCTAAGAAGCTGCAAGCTGCAAGCCGCAGGCAGGAAAGCTTGCAGCTTGCAGCTAATAGCTCAAAGCTTATACAGGATGAAGATGTGCTTGATACATGGTTCTCAAGCTGGCTTTGGCCGATGGAAGTGTTTAAGGGGATCACAGAGCCGGGCAATGAAGAAATCAATTACTATTACCCTACTGCTGTATTGGTAACTGGCCAGGATATAATTTTCTTTTGGGTTGCGAGGATGATTATGGCGGGCATGCATTATAAAA
>JANXWM010000596.1 GCA_025351145.1 Chitinophagaceae bacterium | reverse complement strand
GTTACATCAACAGGTGGCATTTATGTTGACAAAGCCGGTAAGAGCAATACGGCAGATACGCAAACAGCCATCTTTGCTTATGATGATCTTAACTGCGTGTGGACGCACCGTGCATGGGGCACGCCTGCTGATCCTGAATATCCATGGGCCTTTAAAATTTATGGCGAAAAAGGAACGCTTTGCGCGGATGTATGGAAATATGATTTTATTCCCGATGGCAGTGGCAAAAAACTGCATGGCGATGTGCTGTATGAAAAAGAAAAATATCCCGAAGACTTAAAAGAAAAAGATATTGAACTGCATGTTGCCTCTGCTGTGCGCAGGCATATGGCCAACTTTCTGGAAGCCATTGACAAGGGCACCAAACCTGTCGCCGATATTGAGCAGGGACATATCTCAACGGCGAGTTGCATTCTTGCAAATATGTCTATGAAATTACAGCGGCCTTTGCGTTATGATCCATTGCAGCGTGTGGTTACCGGCGATGAAGAAGCAACAAAATTATTGCAGCGGCCATACCGCGCCCCTTATCTGCATCCGTTGTGGGATAAAGTGTGATTTTTTATGCCATATAATTTAATTTTTTAACCAGGCAGAAGCCTTTCATGGCATCGCCTCTTGCGTCGCACTCTTGTACTGCAAAACAAGCAGGAGCTTTTACAGCCGCAGCCATAGCACAATTCCTGTTCTGCAGATGAAAGGATTGCGACGCAACGAAGATGCCATGAAATACAAATGCCGGTACATGAATATGCATTTAATACAAACACCTGTTACTGTAAGCTCATCTTTTACCTATAATTATGCCTGATATAAAAAATAGGTGCGGAGTGATTTTCAAAAACAATTAATGATGAAAACGGTCAACGATATTGAGTTGGTTTATATTGATTTTGCATTTGCAAAAAACTGTTTCAATTTGTGCCCTGTAAGTGGCTGATACCAAGCAGCGTTAAGCATTTAAAATACGTTTTTGGGCAGCCGTTAATAATAAAAACAGTTTACAATGGTTTCCAGGTCAGCCAAATTATTATCGCTCCATAATTGCAAAAAAGGATACAGCTTGAGAAACCTTTTCAAGTTTTTAAGTGAACCTGGAAAATATTTTTTAGCAATAACTAAATCCTACGGAAAGAATTCTACACTTTACCAATTCTTTAATTTGGCGCGGCATAATTTATTTTAATAATTCAGGGATTGAAAATCAAATGAATTTACTTCAACCTTTCTTCAGAATTGTTTGTGTAATTTGAACCAAATTTAAGTTTTGAAAATACTGATCGTTGAAGATGAAGTTGTTTTAAATAAAAGTATGGTTGCCTACCTGGGCGACATGGGTTATGTGTGCGAGTCGGTAAATAACTATAATGCTGCACTTGAAAAAATTGACCATTATACCTACGATTGTATTGTACTTGATATTATGCTGCCGGGCGGCACGGGTTTACAGCTTTTAAAATATTTAAAAGACGACCGCAAAACAGACGGTGTAATTATTATATCGGCGAAAGACCAGCTTGAAGATAAGCTTACGGGCCTGCAGCTTGGCGCAGATGATTACTTAACCAAGCCATTTCATCTTTCTGAACTAAGTATGCGTATTGAAGCCATTATCCGCAGGCGCAATTTTAACGGGCAATCAGTGATTAATGCCGGCAATATTTCTGTAGATATTACAGCAAAAACAGTTAGTGCAAATGATAGCCCAATAGAACTTACCCAAAAAGAATTTCAGTTGCTGCTTTACCTGCTCATTAATAAAAACAGGATACTTTCGAAAAATGCCATTGCCCAATATTTGTGGGGCGACGATATGGACTTCGCCGAAAACTATGATTTTATTTACACACACATTAAAAACCTGCGCAGGAAAATAGTAGCTGCAGGCGGCGACGATTGTATACGCTCTGTTTATGGAATGGGTTATAAATTGCAGGCGCAATGAAATTATTATCAAAATACAACCGTATAAACATTGGTATTACCATCATTGTTTTTTTGCTGGGCAGCGTTTGCTTTTATTTTGTGTTGCGGTACATACTGGTAAACCAGTTAGATGAGACACTGCAGAGCGAAAGGCAGGAAATACTACAGTATGTAAAAGCGCATCAACAGCTGCCAGACATAGAGAACACAAGGGAACAATGGATAAGCTTTGAACAGTCAGAAGTACAACCAGCAAAGGCTTTCATGCAAAGTCATTATGCTTTTAATCAACATAAGCATGAGGAAGAAGAAGTAAGGCAATATATATTTTCTTTACAGGTGGCAGGCAACAATTATACGGTAACGGTAAATAAATCGCAGGAAGAAACAGAAGACCTTTTGCAGATAATAATACTCGTTACTATTGCAATGATCGCTTTGATATTACTCGCAAATTTTATCATTAACCGTAAAGTGCTTGGCCGTTTATGGAACCCTTTTTATACAACCATCGCACATATAAAAGACTATCATTTATCAGGCAAACCTTCTCTTACACTTGATAAAGTTTCTACCGATGAATTTCTTTTATTAAATGAAAGTCTTAATGAAATGGCTTTGCGCATTAATAAAGATTATGATTCATTAAAAAGGTTTACAGAGAATGCTGCTCATGAAATGCAAACACCCCTTGCAGTCATCAGATCAAAGATTGAACTTATGCTGCAAACTTCAGAATTGAAACAGATTCAGATGCAACATTTACAGGAAATAGAAGATGCAACTTCAAAGCTGGCAAAGCTTCACCAGTCTTTGCTCATGCTTACTAAACTGGAGAACAACCAGTTTATTTTAAACGAACAGGTTGATCTTAAAAAGATCATTGAAGAAAAGATAGCAGAGAAACAGGATTTATTTGAAGCCAAAAAACTTAAACTAACTATAACACTTGAAGAAACAAAGGTTTCTTTTCACCAGCACCTTGCAGAAATAATGGCAAGCAATTTATTGAATAATGCATTACGTTATACAGCGGCAGAAGGATCGGTAACCATTACACTAACTGACAGTCATTTTATCATTTGTAATACTGCTGCTAATGGCAGCCTCGATACAGGCAAAGTATTTCAGCGGTTTTATAAACCGGGAAATAAACAGGAGGGCACAGGATTAGGGCTTGCCATTGTAAAAGAAATATGTTTAACCGCAGGCTTTTCCATTGAATATGTTTTCGCAAATGAAAGCCATAAATTTATTGTGGGCTTTAAATAACATCTACTGATGATTAAATTAAAACTGATAATTTTTTATACCGTCACTTTATTAATTTCTGTCACTAAAATTTTTGCGCAGGAAAAGAACCTTGATTATTTTATAAATACAGCCTTACAAAACAGTCCGTTATTAAAAGATCATCAAAATCAAATCCTCAGCAGCAGGTACGATAGCCTGCGCATCCGTGCATCACTTTTGCCACAGGTAAACGGCATAAGCAATAACATTTATGCACCCAATATAAAAGGCTGGGGTTACGATCCTGCATTAACAAACGGCGGCCAGATCAGCGCCCTGGTTTCTGTTACAAAAACTTTAGTACCAAAAAGTAACCTTGAAAACCAGTTTCAAAATATTCAACTGCTAAACCAGTCTGTTGCAAATACAGGCAAAATATCAGAACAGGATTTAAAGAAAAATATAACTGCACAATACATCACCGTGTATGGCGATTTACAACAGCTTGCATTCAACAAAGATGTACTTGATCATTTGCAAAAAGAAGAAACCATCCTCAAACAACTTACAGAAAAAGTGGTGTACAAACAAACCGACTACCTCACTTTTCTTGTTACAAAACAACAGCAGGAACTGCTGATAAAACAACTCAGCATCCAATACCAGAATGATTTTGCCACACTTAATTATATCAGCGGTTTAAATGATACAGCCTTTACAAAATTGCCAGACCCGGCAATAGACTTAAGTAATTTACCTGAATTGCAAAACACTGTTTTTTACAGGCAATTTAAAACTGATAGTTTGCTGTTAAAAAACAATGACGAACAGATTGATCTTTCCTATAAACCGAAAGTAAATTTATTTGCAGATGCCGGTTTTTATTCTGCTTTCACTTACCAGGGTTATAAAAACTTAGGAACAAGTTTCGGCGTGTCGCTTCTTGTTCCTATCTACGATGGCAAACAAAAAAAAATGCAGCACGATAAAATTTCTATTGCGGAAGATACCCGTAAGCAGTATGCAGATTTTTTTACAAAACAGTACAACCAGCAAATTATTCAGTTGCAGCAACAGTTACAGAG
>JANXWM010000590.1 GCA_025351145.1 Chitinophagaceae bacterium | reverse complement strand
GCAGCACCGGGGAGCAATGAAGTGGTTTTTAAATACCCGCCCAGCGGGAAACTCACTGATACCATGCTTTGCGGAGGTACATCTACCATTCCGTTTGCTTTGATGGTTGTATGGATTGTTTGTAAAGAGGGCGTATCTGTAACAATGCCTGCATTACTTAACTGGGCACTGTCTAAATGAACGGTAGTATTATCAGTAACGGTTTTTTTAGGTTCTTCAACTGCCGCGTTTCCATTGCATGAAGCAATTGAAATAGTAAGTGCGATATATATTAATAGCTTTTGCATAACTTAATTTTGATTTGGTTGTAATAAATATTCAAGTTCAATTTTACTTGCATTGAATGCTTTCAGTGCATCTGCGTATTCACTTTGCAGGTTAATGGCATTGCTGATCAATGTGCCCCATTCAATGTAATTGATCTGCCCGTTTTTATAATTGAGGTTAGCCGTTTGAATGATGATCTCTGATTGCGGCAATGCGCTGCGTTTGTAATATTGAATGGCCTGCTGATATTTTAAATACTCGTTCCAGTTTCTTTGAAGCTTTAATTTCAAATCCTGTGCAGCAATTTCAGTTGAGGCTGCGGCAATGTTTTCTTTTTGAAAAGCTGCAGTAATTTTTGCTTTTTGCGCTTTATTAAATATTGGAACAGCGATGCCGAACTGCACTGTTGAAAAACGTTTGCCGCCATCATAATAACTTTCCGTAGCATCTTTATTTTTCTGAAACCCAATAATAGATTGGTTGCTGTAGCCTATCATCCAGTCAGGGTTAAGCCTGGCCTTTTCTAATTGGGTTTCACCGGTTGCCAGTTCTTGCTGCTGTTTATAGTAACTTAAAAAGGGATGCTGCTTCAGGCTGGTACTGTCAAACAAAACGGAGCTGTTGCTTAGAGGGTCTGATGCTTCAAACGAAATTTCACTATTCAATAAAACGCTTAACTGAAAAGATGCATTTTGCTTATCTGCCTGCAACATTTGTAACTGCATTTGTAATTGCTGCACCTGGTTATCCAATGTAGCTTTTTCAAGCAGGTTGCTTTCTCCTTTATCAAATCTTAACTGCGCAACTTTCTGGTATTTTGAAAAGATACTGTCGGTCTTTAGCAATAGGTGTTGTTTAAATTGCAGAAACTGTAACTGCAGGTAAGCCTGTTTTACAAGCCTTGTAATTTCAGCCTGCTGCAAAGTGATCTGTAGTTTTGAGGTTTGCCATCCTAACTCCAATAAAGTTTTCTGACGTTTATAAACAACAGGCATAGCAAATGTTTGCATCAGTGTAAGCCTGTTATCAAAATTGGTGCTGTTGATATTACCCAGTTCTGCATTAAACTGTGTTTTAGGAAGGTCTGTTGCAGATTGCTTTAAAGCTTCATAATATTTCTCTTCTAGCTTTTTTAATTGTACCTGTTTGTTTTGCTCCTGTGCGTGCTGAATGGCCTGCTGCAAACTGATCGGTTTGATTATTTGTGCATTCATAATATTTGGCAACAGTAACAAAAACAAAACAGTAATTACAGCAGGCATTTTTTTCTTTTTACTCCAGCCTTTCTCAAACAATAAATACAGGGATGGCAATACAAACAGCGTAAGCAAAGTGGCGCTGATCAATCCACCAATTACCACAGTTGCCAAAGGCCTCTGTACTTCTGCACCAGCACCGCTACTTAAAGCCATTGGTAAAAACCCTAATGACGCTACTGCGGCCGTCATTAATACGGGTCTTAATCTTGAGTGTGTTGCGTGCATAATGATTTCTTTTATATCGTGCATTCCATCATGTTTTAACCTGTTCATTTCGCTGATCAATACAATACCGTTCAATACTGCTATACCAAACAAAGCAATAAAGCCCACGCCTGCTGAAATACTGAATGGCATATCCCGTAACCATAAAGCCAGCACACCACCAATGGCTGATAATGGTATTGCTGAGAATATGAGTAAACAATATTTGAACTTATTGAACGCAAAGAACAGGATGAGAAAAATGAGCAATAAAGCAACAGGTAGTGCAATACTTAAACGCCTGGTTGCATTTTGAAGATTTTCGTACTGGCCGCCATAAGTGATATAATACCCTGCCGGAAATTTAATGTCTTTGCCAACCTTGGCCTGCAATTCTTCTACAATGCTTTGCACATCCCGGTCACGCACATTAAAACCAATAGTAATCCTTCTTCTTCCATCTTCACGCTGTATCTGGTACGGACCATCTTTCATTTCTACAGTGGCGAGTAAATTCAGCGGAACCTGCTGGCCATTGGGCAAGCCGATCAACAGATCGCCGATTTGATTTACATCTTTCTTCTTATCCTCATTCATCTTTATCACCAGGTCGTAACGTTTATCATTCTCAAACACAAGCCCTGCGGTTGCACCTGCATATGCAGCCTGTATGGTATTGTTAATATCGGTAATGCTGGCACCATATCTCGCAATAGCTTCACGGTTGTAGGTAATGAGCATTTGAGGTATGCCTGTTACTGTTTCAGTATAAAGGTCTTTGGCACCTTTTACAGTTTGTATTACTTTATCTAAATAACCGGCGTATAATGCCAGCGTATCAAGGTCATCACCAAAAATTTTACAAACCACATCCTGCCTGGCACCAGTCATTAACTCGTTGAACCGCATTTGAACCGGGAATTGAAATCCTGTTGCTATACCGGGAACCTCCTTTAAAGCGGCACTCATTTTATTGGCCATTTCCGGGAATGATTTGGCATTTTTCCATTCTTCTTTAGGTTTCAAAATCACCATCATGTCTGCCGCCTCCAGTGGCATTGGATCTGTAGGTATTTCGCCAGAACCTATCTTGGTAACCACTTTATTAATTTCAGGAAATTTATCCAGCAATACCCTTGCGGCTTTTTCTGTTGTACCCACTGTATTGCTGAGCGATGAGCCTGTAAGCAACCGCGTATCTACCGCAAAATCACCTTCTTCCAGTTGCGGAATGAATTCACCGCCAAGCGTGTTTAATATAAGAACCACTGCTGCAAATACAACAAATGCACTTGTTACAATAAGTACCGGAATTTTTAAAGAACTCTTTAGCAGAGGTTTATACCAACGTTCCAGCACACGCATCATTTTATCAGAAATAGTATCCTTATGATTGAGTTTTTTATTTAAGAATAAGGCACTCATCATAGGCACATAAGTAAGCGACAAAATAAAAGCCCCGATAATAGCAAACGAAACCGTTTCTGCCATCGGTTTAAACATCTTGCCTTCTATACCCTGTAGTGAAAGAATGGGCAGGTAAACAATCAGGATAATGATCTGGCCAAAAGCCGCACTGTTCATCATCTTTTTTGCAGAGCCACCAACTTCCTCATCCATCCGCTGTTGCGATAAATGAACCGTCGTACCCAGTTTTTTACTGTGGTTCAACCGATGCATCACAGCTTCCACAATAATTACTGCCCCATCTACCAGTAAACCAAAGTCAAGCGCCCCCAAACTCATCAGGTTACCACTTACACCAAACAGGTTCATCATAATAATAGCGAATAGCATAGCCAACGGAATAACAGATGCCACAATAAAACCTGCACGCAGGTTACCTAAAAAAAGCACCAGTACAAAAATTACAATAAGTGCTCCTTCAAGCAAATTTTGCTCAACGGTTGAAATGGCATTGTTTACCATTTTTGTTCTGTCGAGAAAGGGCTCAATCATTATACCCTCTGGTAATGTTTTTTCAATCTGTGTAATCTTCTCTTTTACATTTTTAATTACGTTGCTGCTGTTATCCCCTTTCAGCATCATTACCACCGCACCGGCCACTTCGCCTTCGTCATTATACACTGTGGCTCCATAGCGAACAGCACTGCCAAACTTTACATCTGCTACGTCCCTTATCAACACTGGTACTCCGCCATTCACCTGTTTCACTACAATGTTACTGATGTCGTCCAGGTTTTTAACCAACCCTTCGCTGCGTATGAATAAAACGTTCGGTCCTTTCTCAATATAAGCACCGCCGGTGTTTTGGTTATTATCCTGCAAAGACTTGTACACGTTACCAATGGTTAATGAAAAACTTTTTAATTTTTCAGGATTGATAGCTACTTCATACTGCTTTACCAAACCGCCAAAACTGCTCACATCGGCCACTCCTTCTGTACCCAGTAATTGCCTGCGCACAATCCAGTCCTGTATATCTCTTAACGCCGCAAGGTCATATTTGCCTTCGTACCCGGGTTTTGGTTTTACCACGTATTGAAAAATTTCTCCCAATCCCGTAGTTACCGGCCCCAGTTGCGGTGATCCCATACCCGCAGGAATTTGTTGTTGAACCTGTACGAGCCGTTCACTCACCTGCTGCCTTGCCCAGTAAACATCAGTATTATCATTAAATACAATGGTAACAAGGCTCAGCCCAAAACGTGAGAAACTTCTTTGTTCAATAATGCCCGGCACATTGCGGGTTGCCTGCTCTACCGGTACAGTTATAAACCGCTCCACATCCGGTGCGCCAAGGCTTGGCGCTGATGTAATAACCAGCACCTGGTTATTGGTAATATCGGGAACCGCGTCAATCGGCAACTGTGTTACTGAGTAACTGCCCCAGGCAATTAATCCAAGTAAAAACAACCCGATTACAAGTTTGTTTTTTATAGAAAAACTAATAATGCCATTCAGCATATTTTTTGGTTTAGATAGTGAATATTTTGTGCCGGACAATAGTAAATGCATGAAGCTTTACTTGCGTCGCACACTTGTACGTTCGGAATACTATGGGGCAATTCCCATGCAATTACATTCCCGGTTTTGCAGGCACTTTAAAAAATAAATTAGCAGTTAACACAGGGTTGTTATGATGGTTTGGCTTTGTATATCAGCATATAGAGCACTCTGAAAAACGGGTACCACTTCGCACATGCTGAGATAAATTCTGCAGTACAAGAGTGCGACGCAAGAAAAGTTTAATAGTAAGGCATAAGCCTGGCTAAAAAAGTACCATAGCCATATACAAAATAGTTAACCAATAACATTTGCTAAAGCCGGAATGCAACAAAAAAGTAAGCAGAAATTATACCCTGGGAGGTTGGAAAATAGAAGCGGGTATTAAGTATATGGGAACATCATCGTTTAAGATATTGTATTCAGCAGGAACAGGTTCAGAGCTTTTAAATTTAACCTGTACCGGAGCAGGCAAAACAGTGGCAATACTAATGCAGCACTCGGTTTCGTGGGTTTTAAAAGGCAGTTGCATATCCTTTTCAAAATCTGCATCAATAGTGATCTTTCCATTGTAGTGCATCTCGAAAAACTGCGCAAAAGTGATGTCGGGGTTTTCGGTTCTGTGTACGATGAAATGATTAATCAAAGCAGGTATTTTGAGCAACTGATATGCATCAGTTGCACCAAACATGTACACCATCATAAGTAATATTGATACCCCTTTTTTCACTGGCGTAAATATACAGGATGTTTATTACTTCAACATACTGCATGTTTGAACAAATGAGAAAATTTTATTAAAATAATATTCTTTGCAACTGTTAAAACTTACAGCGTCTGCGGTGAATAAATTAAGTGTTCAGTTGCTTAGCCCCGCTGGCAAAGTAATTTACAGCGGAACATTTATTCCACAGGGAGATGCAATGCAGGTAACACTTCCGGCCAAACCCGCTGCCGGTGTTTACCTTATAAAAGTTTAAGGTAACAAACCTGTAAAATTAGTAGTGAATTAATGTATATATCTTTTTAAAAGCGGGGCTGATTGCAAAATAGGTCCCCGCTTTTTTTAGTAATATTTTGTACCAAACAGCAAACCTTTATTCATCGTTCCTTGCGTCGCACTCTTGTACTAATAACTTTATTGGGCAATCAATGCAATGATAATTGCTGGTCGAAATACTAAAGGTTAATGAGCTTGCTGTAAATATTATTATCCTTTTGCCAAACACATATCAGGGTGTTTTTATTTACGGCCTGCAGTTGCGGTAATATACCTTCGCCCACAATTTCTTTTTTACCATTTGGCAAAAGGCAAACAATTTTTCCATCATCAATCCATGAATAAGCGAATTGATTGTTGACTATTTCCATGCCGGCATTCCTGCCTTTACCAACTGCTTGCTCAAATGAACCTGATTTGCAGGAAAAAATAGTATCCATTCTTCTCCATACAGTTTCTATTTCACCATTTTCTGTTTCCTTTAAAGATCCTCCATCCATTGGGCAGCCATTCAACTTCCAGTTGCCGCTGCCAAGTTTAGATGCCGCTGAAAAACTTGCCGCACCATTAGTTGAATGAGTTGTATAAAGATCCCTGTTGCCATCAAGAAAATTCCTGAACATAACAGTGATGCCCTGCCCGGTAAAAATAACCGAGGGCTTGCAACACTCACAAACAGTGCCTTGCGGCGACTGGTAAACTATTTTATTTTTACTCCATGTTTTGCCGCCATCTGCAGATAAAGCACCTGCAATTTTATTATGGCTATCATTTCTAAGGTCGAGCCAAACTGCAAATATGCTATCGTTAAAAGAGGCGAATGAGAAGAACCCTTCTTTTGCTACATCTGTTACATCGTTTACCTTGCTGGGTTTTTGCCATTTTTCATTTCCCTGCTTTGTGTAAGCGAAGATGTTACCCTCTTTGTTAATAGCCAGCATGCATAATCCCTTATTTGTTGCTGTTATCTGCGGCCCTCTTCCTGCAACGGCCACCAAATTTTTGATACTGTCAATTAGCGAAGGACTGGAAAATGACAGGCCGCCATTATCAGATCGCTTATACCAAACCTGGTTGCCTTTTGCAAAAACAAGATGCAAAGCATTTTGTTTGTCTTTGGTAACAGAAGGCATTACTGCATTGCGCTCAATTATTGAAGCACCATTTTCTTTATTGGTGGCAGATAAAAAGATAAGCATGATAACAGCAGATATATAAATGGTAACTTGGTTCATAATTTATATTTTATTAATGAATTGTTTTTTATGTCCTTTCAGGTTTTACTTGCCTGTGCAATGAATATTTATAGCTATAAGAATTGGTCAAGGTACTTTGCGGCTTATCGAAAAACAAATAAATTATTATTGCCTGTTTATTACGATTTAATAAAGAGCAGAATGCATAACGGTAACAAGTTATTTGGAATTACGGGTATTGATTTTACAAAATAGCTAAACCCGCAAAGTCCCTGGCCAGACAGTAATGGAAACGTAGTGGACACAATTAAATTTCCGAGTAAAAATGAAAGGGAAAAAGGAATTATAAAGCTTGATACTTCAAAGAACAATAATAAATAGCCCAAAAAGTAAGTTTAATATGAAACATGTTATATTGGTTTTTATAATATTAGTTTTTAGTTGTAAAACCGATGATCAGAAAAGTTGTGATCAGAAAGTATATTATTATCCAAATGGGAAAATTATAGTGATTAAAAATTTTAAAGACAGCTTGCTTAGTGGGATGTCTACTTGGTTTTATCCCAATGGTAAACTGGAAACAATTTTTAGTTA
>JANXWM010000307.1 GCA_025351145.1 Chitinophagaceae bacterium | reverse complement strand
CTCAAAACCTCGATCTGGGGTCATTAGTAGACTTTACTAGCTAACTTAGTTCGCTGAAAAGACCCATTTGTGGCACTTTCGATCCAAATTACCAAAAGCGAAAGGCAGTAGTGCTCAAAACAACTACAAAAACGCAGGTTCGCGGATAGGCAACAATAAGAAAAACGAAGTATCATTCCTTTTTTTCCGGGTCATTCTTATCCTGCAATTTTAACTGCTGCTTTCAAATAACCTTTTCAAAAATATATACTGGAGAGTATTAAAATGGGAGAAGGCCCTCGGAAAAAAGGAAGATTTTCAACCTAATTAACGGTTATTTTATGGGGCCGGAAACTCCAAGTTATCTCGCGTGGTTAATTCGCCCTCACATAGTTCGACCTTAAACCACCTAAAAGCTGACTTATCGCATACAGTCTTTCAGCCAAAAAGTATTACAACCAGAAGAAATAAGATAATTACAAGATCCTTTTTTTCTATGCCATCCATTTTAATGTTTGTTAGAGTTTTTCTATTTTCAATACCTCGTTATTACTGAGTCTTATAAAATAGAAGCCGTTTACATATTTACTCAAATCAATAGATTGACTGCTTGTTGTGATCTTTATATTTTCCAGCAGCCTGCCGTTCACATCATAGATCGCAGCAACGCCACCTACCAAAGAATTATCGCCCACAAGTATCGTTATCAAAGCCTGCGTTGGATTAGGATATACAATGGAATTAACAATGTGCTGCGCATTATAACTCAATCTTACGATATTGCTATATTTAAAATTCCCGTTAATATCAATTTGCTTTAAACGATAAAACATCACATTGCTGTTAAGCCTGTCAATATTAAGATCTTTATATTGATAGGTACTGGTTTGACTACTGTTACCCGCTGCATTTACAACACCGATCCTGCTAAAGTTTATTGCATTTAACGACCGTTCTACATCAAACTGTTTGCTGTTTTGTTCGTTAGCAGTAGCCCAATCCAGTATATTGTCTTTCGCAACCGTTTTACCCCTGAAATACAACCATGTTATCGGTAGTGGAACCAGGGTACTGCATTGGATCTCCCCCGGCCTGAGTATTTCTCTATTGCCTACCCTGTCGGTTGCCAGCACGAAGAAGCAATAAACAGAATCGGGTGGTAAGGTTAAGGTAGTGTCATTGCGCCTGATTTTTTGTATAAGCACACTATAATTGACATGGTCATTGGATACATAGATAGTAAAATAATCTATCCCGCAACCTCCCGGATCGTCTGCACCCGTCCAGTTAAGTGTCACAGAGTTGAGAGCGGGAGATGTTATAGAAGTGAGATGGCTTGTTGGCGTAAATGCATCAATAGTGTTTTTTGCAATATTAGTCGGGATGGTATCATTAAAATCAAAAACAATTGCGGCTCTTGCTTCGATGGTATCTAATGTTATAGCTGTTTGAAGAGGCTTGATACTAAAATTTACAAATCCATGCCCATTCAAGGGTTTGGTGCTATCCTGCAACAATAAAAATCCTTTTAACGGGTCTGATGGTGGCAGTTGCGTAACGGGATCGATGGATTGGAATTCCCAGAATGCAACGTTATTGATCTGATCATAACCCGCGGTAATATCTACATACAATCCCAGTGAATCCCTGCAATCTAATCGTTGATAATAAGATGCTGAATTAGGAGGCACAGCAAATGTTTGATTATTGAATCCAAAATTACCTAACTGGAATGTAGCGGCATCCTGTTTGGGTTCTATTGGAGATGTAACTCTTACAAACTTTGCAGGTGCACTTGCCGTTTTATCATTTTCATATAAAATAGTGTAAGGCAACCTATCGTGAACGCTTACCCAATGTTTATCTGGTTGTCCGTCAGGGCCAATGATCTCATTAGGATCTTTAGGGCCAATGGATAAGATAAAATCAATTATAGTTTGGACGATAGTTTTGGGTTTTTGGGTGCCGCCGGGGCTGCCGTTTTGGGGGCAGTTGGGTTTATTATTATTTGCTTCTTCCTGATTATGCCTTCTTTTTATTTTATCTTCTTGTGCATGTTTAATTTTGAAGTAGTGTTCCAGTTTTCCCTGGTTTTCATAATATTTGAATAGTTGAAACTCTGGATTGTCTCCCGCATATTTATCTGCCACATAGTTAAAATACGCACCATAAGTAAATTCCGCAATTCCACTATATTCTCCGTGCGTTTCGAATTTTATTGAAGCATTCAGAAGATTATATGCTGCGCCCACTGCTTGCCATGGAAGTGAAACTTTATTGCCAAACGAACCTAAACCGTTTGCCACTATTCCTCCAATAGCATCCATATGTTGTGTTGCTGATTTACCTCCTATTCCGTCACTGTATAAACTTCCCGCATAATCTATAATTGAAGTCGCAAAAGCTAATTTAGAAACTAATCCGAAACCTTTAGAAATCGCGCCAGCCTCCGAAGCAATACTCCCAAATGCACTTTCCGCTTGAAAAGAAAAACCACCCAAAAATTGCACTTTTTTTAACTTATCGGCCAGGCTTAGTATACTTGTAAGCCCGCCTGCAGTACTAATATCATTTGCAACTTCGCCAAGAATACCTGTTACTGAACCAAAGTCCCACCAGGGGTGGGGGGTATCATTATCCGGACATTTCAGTCCCAATATATCAATACCATTTGCCGGGTTATCATGCACATATTGGTACATGCCCATACCATCTTCATACCCAATTAAATCCCGTTGGCTAAAATTGCCTGTTGACGGGGAGTAGTTTCTAAAATGAAACCGATAACTGCTGTTGGCGCTATCATACTCCTGCCCGGTGTAAGCAAAGCGGTTGCCGGCTAATGAAGAAGCAAGTAAATTGTTTGAACCATCATAAATAGTGGGTTTGCCATAAACATCATACTGGTAGCGTTCTGTTAAGCTGCCTGCATCATTGGTAATGGCTTCTACAGAATTCAATTCGTTTTGATGATAATAGTAACTGTTATTGTTTTTTTCATTTAAAACGGGAGAAAGAAAATTTGCAAATACTGTTCGTCCTGTTAAGCTATTGGTAACACCATTTCTTTCTTCAATTTGAGCAAGCCCACTATAGGAATATTTATAGGGAGTACCGTTAAAATTTTTCTGCACCCTCCTGTTAAAGGCGTCATACTGGTAGGTTAATACGTTTGACGTGGAAGAAGAATCTTTTAACAACCTTCCTTCTGCGTCGTAGGTTTTATAAAAAGCGCCGTCATATGTAAGGTTGCCATTATTGTCATAAGCAAAATTGATGTTCTGGGTGCCGTTATTGCTGTTGATAAGCTGGTTCAGGTTATTGGATGTATAAGTAGTATTGGTGCCATTCATGTTGGCATTTGTTCTGTTGCCAACTGCATCAAAATTGTAAGTGTTTTGTATGGATGGTGTACCGCCAATTACTCCTCTTTTGTAATTGGTAATGCGGTAGCCATTATCGTAGGTAAATTGCTCGGATAAAGCAGGATTATTTAACCTGTTAATAGATGTTCTATTTCTTTCCTTATCATACGTAAAAGCTGTATTCTGGATGCTTCCCCCTGCTGTGGAAATACTGTTTAAACGGTTGGCAAAATCGTATTGCATATTGGAGCTTATACCGTTCGAAAAATTTTTTGCCGTTACCTGGTTGGCATTGTTATACTGGTAGCTTACAAGGGTGGTACTGTTTTTTGCAATGCTGGTTATGCGGTTACGGGTATCAAAGTTTTTGGTGATAATTGTGCTGTCAGGATAGATCGTGGTTTGTGTACGCCCTGCAATATTATAATTATATTGTGTTGTTCTCCCGTCAAAAGTTTCCGATGTGATTCTGTTAAGTGCATCGTAAGTAATAGCAACTGTTCCGCTATTATTGGTAGCAGAAACGATCCTGCTTATTGCATCATATCCATAAGAATACACCTGCCCATCGGGCAATGTTTTTGCCACTATCCTGTTCAAGGAATCGTATTGAAAGTTAATGGTAGTTCCATCTGTTAACCGTTTTGAAATAAGATTGTTTTTTTTATCATAACCATATTGCATAAACCGGCCATCGGGGTAGGTGCTGGTCTTTACCCTGTTTAAACTGTCATAAGTATAAGCTGTAATGTTGTTGTTCTGATCTTTTAATTGTATAATATTTCCTTCTGCATCGTACCCGACAGTTATTATAAAATTATTTCTATCGGTATATGTTTTTACCCTGTTCATGCTGTCATAAGTATAATGTATTACAGCGCCATTCCTGTCAGTTGCAGTAATTATATTATCATTTTTATCATAGCTTAATAAAGTAAAAAAGCCTAACGGGTCGGTTGCTTTAGTTATCCGGTTTAGGCTGTCATAGATCGCTGTGATAGTTGCCCCTGTGCCATTGGTATAACTTGTAACATTATTGTTTTTATCATATGCGTATATGCCAATTGTTCCGTTTATATCGCTAATACGGGTAACCCTGTTTATGTTATCATAGGTATAAGTTAGCGTTTCGCCATTGGGTAAATTAAAAGAAGTGATATTTCCATTGGCATCATAACTAATATTGTCGCTGTTATTAATAGCATCTTTTGTGCTGCTAAGCCGGTTACGGGAATCATAGGTAAAGCTCGTTGCATTTCCCAAAGCATTTTTTGCAGAAATTACATTATTCATGCCATCATAACCCATTTGTGTTTGATGTCCCATGGGATTGGTGAATTTTACCATCCTGTTGGAAGCATCGTAATTCAATATACTGGTTTCATTGTTTTTATTAATTACAGATGTTGCATTTCCTTCTGCATCATAATTAATTCGCAGGTCATTATTCAAAGGGTCAATGATTTTTTTAAGCCTGTTTAAAATATCATACTGAGCAGTGTGCGTATTATTCCTCGCATCTGTGAACGACAATAAATTTCCCCTTGCATCATTTGACAATGTAGCATGGTAGCCATTTGGGCCGGATACCGATGCAGGATTGCCATAGGTATCATAGTTATAAGCATATGTATTACCCATGGGGTCGGTACTGCTTGCAATATCCCCGTTGGCATTATACAAAGCTGAGTAAATATTATTACCTGGCGCAGATAATTGGGTTAATTTACCATTGGCATTATAGGTCATGGTATACATATTTCCCTTAGGATCTGTATAGCTGGTAACATTATTATAGTTGGATGAATAGGTATATGTGCTTATTTGGTTTAAGGGATCTTTCAGGGTAAGCATATTTCCTTTTGCGTCATATGTATAATTGTACACGTTGCCATTGGCATCTGTTTCTTTTATTTTATTCCCGTTGTCATCAAATTCAAAACTCATATTATACCCGCAGCAGTTGCCTGAAAGGGAGGTAAGCCAAACCTGGTTTCCCGATTTTTTATACCCGTATTTTGTTACCTGGTTATTACCCGTTGTTAAATGGTCGGTTACAATTGTTATGTTAGTGGCGGTATCGTAAGAAAAACTTACTCTTTTATTACAGCCGATCAATTCGCTTACGGTGAAATCATTAAAATAAATGATGTCAACCGTGTTGCTGTTTTTATCAGTAATGGTTTTCATGGGGCCGTTTACTAGGTAACTATACTTATTGGTGCCACCCAATGGGTCGGTTACCTGTGTAAGGTTGCCGCTGCCATCATAAGCATACGTGTAAGTACGGGTAGGTGCGGCAATGGCGTCCACAACAGTGGTTAACCGGCCGGCCCCATTATAAGTAAATGAGATAGTTTGCCCTGCTGTATTTACCAGGGAAGTTAATAATGTATCCGTGTAATTAAAGTTAATGTAATTGCCATTGGGCTCTGCCATCTTTGTTATTCTTTTATGGGTGCTGTTATCAAAATAAAATTTGGTTCCACCTGGTTCAATCAGTAAATATTTATTGGTTTGGTACTGGGTAAGTGTATCAAAAAATCCATTAGGCGATTTGTAGCCGCCTCCTGAAAGAAGGGTATAATTATCTTCCCTTCCATCTCCCCATGTAATTGTTTTACTGTTGGCGATATCATTTTTATATTTTACAGCGTAACCCAAACTCCATCCATTGCCAAACCCAATATTCTGGTCGAAATTGAAACTGTTGTAGTTAAAGGATACATCAATGTCAAAACCACGGGCAGGTACATAAATATCGTTTCGGGGTATGTATAAATTTCCGGTTTGCGTATTCACCTCTGTACCCAGCGGGCCCATTTTATTAGGCTTGTTTATATTTTGGGCTGTAGCTGTAATTACTGAAGCAATCATTATTATCAACAACAATAGCTTGCCTGTTATTTGCTTTATCATCCTCCCGTATTTATTTATTAAGTCGTACATACTTTATACTTTTATTTCAGGTTAAAAAGAATCAAGGTGCCTTTTGGTGCCGTCATCTTTGAATAAATTAGTATTGAGCCAGAACCACCTGCACGTATGATACCGGGAGGCCCGTTTTGTTCTGTTAATTCCAGGTACAATGAAGTAGTGCCATTAGCAACCCCTGCCAGCGAGAGAGACATCAATAGATTATGGTCGTTGTACAATGTCCTTGCCTGTGCAGGGATATCTACATTGGTGGGGTTATTGTAATTGATCTGAATTACAAATGGCCATCCTACAAATACTTTATCCGGCGATACAATTTCCACAACGAGCTGGGAGTTTAAGCCACTGGCTGCTCCCGGGTCACAGCCCGGTGCATTACCATTGCCGGGACCGGTATTAACACCGCCACCTGTGATCAAGCCACCGTTATTTGGAGTTACTACAGAGAAACCATTTACCAATGTTGCAATGGTTGTATCGGGTTTGATTAAGGAGATATCATAAATACCTAATGGCCTTCCCTGCAAATTAAAGGTTGCATATACGGTGGTGCTATTAATGAAATACACAGCCGACGCAGTAATTATAGTGCCCGGTTTGGTTAGTCTGGCCGTCATACCATTTACAAACAATGAACCACTGATCTTAACAGTTACATTACCTGAGTTGCCGCCTGAGGAAGATTGAACATTAAGAATTTTAAATGGTAAACGCTCTGCTTTTAGCGTAATATTTTGTACAATAGGCGTGGCCGATACGCAACGGATCGTTATGTAGTAAACACCTGCTGTTACCGATGCCATTACAATTTCCTGGTTACCATAATTGGGTGTACTGTATGTATAATCAAAGTTTGCCGCCGAAGGGACGTAACCTTTGCCAATGAACATTTGATTTTTTATGGTGAGAGAATCACCGGACTTAAGCGTCACCAATATAGTAGCGCCGCTCAACGAATCGGGAATAATGAGTTTATAAAAACGGCTGATGTTGAACAAGGTATTCGGGGTAAGCACATTCATCGGCAACTCTTTTACTTTTACGTAGAGTTGTGTTGTTGCGATACCGGTATTATTGTCCTTATTGCTTTCTACGATATTGTTGAGCAGGTCGGTTTTCACAATTACATTGTAATTACCCTCCGTTACATTATTTACCAATGGCATCAGGCTGATGGTATCCCTTGCCAATGGCCCCATATCAATTACCTTATTTTTTATTCCAAGTAACACCGCTGTTGAATCCAGTGTGTTGTTCTTAGATAAATAAATACCATCGGTGGAAACACCGGCAGCGGCATTTGCAGCAATATTTTTTATTACCCATTTGGCAGTATCTAAAGTATAACCCAGGAAAACACTATCAGGTTTCATTATGTTTTCAACGACCAGATCGGAAGGCGCCGGGCTGTAAATAGTTATATATTTGAAGGCAAAGTTATTATTACTGTTGCTTTCAAATACATTAACGGTG
>JANXWM010000573.1 GCA_025351145.1 Chitinophagaceae bacterium | reverse complement strand
CAACTGACAGTACATTTTCATTGGATGGCATTAGGAAATTGTTTTTAAAATTCTCATCTTCAAGAGCACGGGGAGTTGCAATACAAATTGACGGAAAAATATTAGTTGGGGGTTCTGTTAAAATTGACGAAACCCTGGATCCTTCTTTTGCTTTTGCAAGATTGCTAACAGATGGTAAGGTTGATACCAATGGGAAAGTTATTACAACTTCTTTTAATTATACCCAGTCTACTGCGTTCAGTATTGCAACACAACCGGCAGATAACAAGATTGTTTTGGCTGGAGTTGCAATAAACACAACTACGGGAGATGGCGAATTTGCATTGGCAAGATATATGCAATTTGGTATATTGCCTGTAAATTTTGTTTCATTTAACGCTTCCAAAAAGGACAATAGTATTGCATTAATTTGGGAAACTGCATCCGAGGTGAACAATAATTATTTCACTATAGAGCGGAGTGTAAATGGAAGTACTGGTTTTATTGAACTTGGCCGTGTAGCTTCTAAAAATACTACGGGTTCGCAGTCGTATAACTTTGAAGATATTGCTCCTGTAAAAGGGGGTAATTATTATCGTATTAAGCAGGTTGATGCCGATGGAGCTTCAACATATTCCAAAACTATTTTCATTGACTTTGCAGGTAAAGGAATAGTATTGATTGTTTATCCTAACCCTGTAAAGGATGTTATAAACATTAAAGGGTTAGCTGTTGATGTAACTACCTCATTAACAATTTCAGATTTAAATGGCCGTATTTGTGCTCAGGCTGTTTCTTCAAATAGTTCAACTTATACTTGGGATATTAAAAGACTGCCGGTTGGTACTTATATGTTGCGGGTTGGAGCTAATAATAAGTTTACTACTTTGAAATTTGTTAAGCAATAGTCTTTTTTTTAGATATTATTTCAAGAGGCCGTAAAGTATACGGCCTCTTTTTATTGGCTAAACGCAAGCTCATATTAATTAGCAGAGTGGTATCTTAATGATATTTTAGAATAAGCATTCAAATTGCACGGTTAATTTTTTATTTAATATTTTTAAACTTCATTCAAAAAAATAATGTGCAAACTATCCTGCTGTTTACTGCATACCTGTTTTTCTTCATCTGGCTGATATTGCGGATCAAATTTTTCCGGGGCATATATCTTAATCAATGGTGGCTGATTGGGTTGTTTATAATAAAAATTGCAGCGGGCTTTGTATATGCTTTTTTTTATTTGCAGCCTGCTTATTACGCCACCAGCGATACCTGGCACTATTTCGAATTAAGTAAAGGTGAAACTGATTGGCTATTAAGAGACCCCGTAGCATTCTTCAAAGATATTTTTGTATATGGTTACCAGCAAAGCGGAGGATTGTTTACCGGCGAAAACTCTTACTGGAACGACCTAAAGAGTAATATCATCATTAAGTTGCTGGCAATATGCAATGTGTTTACATTTAAAAATTATTATGCCGATATTGTTTTTTTCAACTTCCTCTTTTTATTTGGTCCGGTGGCGCTGTATAAGGTAGCAAGCCAATTATTTAGGATTAACAAATTTCTCCTAACTGCCTGTACTTTTTTATTGCCTTCGTTTTTATTCTGGTGCAGCGGTGTACATAAGGATGGGCTTATATTTTCCTGTATCGGAATGATCGTATTTCATTTTCACAAACAGTTAGCCCGGCGCAGGATGAATATCCGGTCGTTCATTATTTCTCTATGCTGTTTTATTGTTTTGTTTGCATTGCGAAATTTTACTGCTTTACTGTTTGTTCCTGCTTTGCTGGTGTGGCTTTTGTGTGATTTGTACCCGTTAAAGGCAAAACTGATTACCGCTTTTATATATGGAACAGGTATCATTTTATTTTTTCTGTCAGCTTATATTTCGCCACAGACCAATCTGCCAAAGTATGTAATAGAGAAACAGGATGAATTTAAAAAGCTTTCAGGCGCATCGCAGATAGAGGTGCCACTTCTTGAAAATACAGTTTCAAGTTTTGCGGCTTTTTTGCCAACAGCGATAGACATTGCTTTTTTTAGGCCGCATGTAAATGAAGTGCGCAACAAAAGTTATATACCTGCAATAGCTGAAGTGCTTTGTTTGTGGGGCTTTGCCGTGTTCGCCTTATTAAGGCGCAAGACTAAAATCAACACAACAAGTCAAACTGCTTTTTTATTTTTCTGTATGTGCTTTTCAGTTTCTTTTTTATTACTTGCTGGTTATACAATTCCTTTTTCCGGAGCAATAGTTCGTTATAGGGCTGTGGTTTTGCCATTTCTCTTTTTGCCATTACTGCAGAATTTAAACCTGGATCAAGATTTTTTTAAAAGAAAGAAAAAGGCGTAAAAGCATGGTTACTTTTTGTAAGCTAGGTTTTGTTTTGCCCAATAATGTTATGCAGTACAAGAGTGCGACGCAAGAATGCTTCATAGTAATTCTTCAGCCGGGTACAAAATGTTTTTTGTATTCCATTCCTTGCTTTTCTAAACGGTACACAAAAACATAAGCGCTTATCTTTGAGTAAATCATTTGCAGTGAATATCACGTCTAAACTTCCCAATGTTGGCACTACCATTTTTACCG
>JANXWM010000564.1 GCA_025351145.1 Chitinophagaceae bacterium | reverse complement strand
CATTCGAAGCCGGCATCAACTTTCTGGCAGGTTACCAGTTTAAAGGCGGGTTTCTTGTAGCAGCCAATTACAATGCAGGTATAAGCAACATTGCTGTTACAACGGATGGCGATAATAGCAAAATGCACAACAGGTATTTTGGTTTACGTATTGGTTATATGATCCCGGGAAAAGTGAAGAAATAAAATGCTCTGATAAATATCTTTTGCACTATTGCTTTTGTTGTAAAAACAGCGTAACTTAATATGATTTTATTTTAATCTGCATACCCGGATATATTCTAAGCATTCTTTTGAGCCAGACTGAAGTATTACATAGCATCGCCTGTTGCGTCGCACTCTTGTACTGTTGGGCACACAGGAAGAAAAAAAACGGAGACTTACTATTTAGCATACCCGCTCTGCGTTTATCAATTAGCAAAAGGGCGGGTTAGCATGTAGGTTTGTTAATGAAAGGATTACTCAATTTTAAAGCAATGAAACCTTCTATTATGAAAAAGACAATCCCCGCATGCATGAGCTTGTTCGTACTTATGAATTTCGCCAATGCACAGCAATCATCTTTTGGTTTTACTGCAGGTGCAGTTTTCGCTTCGTATAAAGTTACCATAAGCAGTGTTTCAGTTACATCTAAGACAAAAGCGGGTTTTACTTTAGGCCTCACATCTTCATTTGCAATGGGCAAGCGTTTTAGTTTTGAATCAGCTTTAAATTTCCTGCAGAAAGGGGGCGTTATTAAAGAAGAAGGCACAACTGATAAATTGACTACAAATTATTTGGAACTGCCATTGAATTTTGTTTACAATATCTATTCAGCAAAAGGTATTTTTTTTGCAGGAGGCGGACCGTCAATAGGTGTAGGCTTATTCGGCAAAGACAGATATAGTGATTATACCCATTCCGAAACTACAAATATTTTATTTGGAGAATCCGCTGACATAAAGCCTTACGAAGCTGGTATCAACCTTCTGGCAGGCTACCGGTTTAAAAGAGGTTTCATTGTTACTTTAAATTATAACGCAGGTTTAAACAACACCGCAACTACAATTGATGATTATAGCAGCAAAATGCATAACAGGTATTTTGGCTTACGTATAGGTTATATGATACCAGGAAAGCGAAAGAAATAAGAACCTTCGATCCTGAAAAGATTATTTGGCAGGCTATTGCTTTTTAAAAAAGAACAGCGTAACTTAATGTTGAATTTAATCTGCTACCCAGATACTTATTTAAGATTCTTTTGAGCCAGGCTAAAAATCTTTGTGAGGCTTTACTTGCGTCGCACCCTTGTACTGTTGGTAATTCTATTCGGCAACCATGTGCAGCATGCATTGTATTTGTATACCGCATTAATATGAAAATTATTTTTTAATTGATGAAACACAAACAAGGAAAACTAAACCGGCCACATCAACAATGTGCAGTGGCAAGTTTTGCTTTATAAAATCATTTAATTATTTGCGTGTATTTGTGCCGAATAAAGAAACGAACGTACAAGAGTGCGACGCAAGGAAAGATGCTATAGAATTCAACTGCCGGGTTCATAAAAATCCTTTATCTGTGTGCGACCATCATTTGTTACACCATAAATATTTTTTATGCAAACCATTACTGTGCCTGAAAAATTAATTACCAATTCCATTGCTGAAAATTTTAAAGACGTTTATACCCCGCATGCCGCCATGCCTTCGCCAATGGTGTGGGGCATGCATAAAAAAATAATCAAGGTGGGTATATGGCTTAATATTATTGCAGTTGCCTTATATGTTTTTAAAAATCCAGTTAAAGCTTTTAAAGCAACCGCAAAGCTCAGTGGCCTGCGGGATAACCTGCGGGATAACCACCCGATAATAAAATATGCAAGGGTTAATGGTAAATATTATTATACGTTCAATGCACCCGGTTGGCCTTCAAAAGCTTTTAATAAATTTATTGCAAACAACCTGCAAAAACTGGAAGGTTCAAATGCGCACCACACATTAGATACCATACTGTTTGGCATTACAAAAAAATGCGGTTACCAGTGCGAGCATTGCTTTGAATGGGAGGCATTGAATAAACCCGAAACACTTAGCAGGGAAAATCTTTTATCTGTTATCCATTTATTTCAGCATGCGGGTATTGCACAGGTACAGCTTAGCGGCGGCGAACCATTGAACCGTTTTGATGATATTATTTATATACTTAAAAAAATTAAGCCAGGCACTGAGGTATGGCTATATACCTCTGGCTATCATTTTACAGAAGAACGAGCTGCATTACTTAAACAGCATTGCCTTACCGGTATTACAGTAAGTTTAGATCACTGGATACCCGAACTGCACGATGCATTCCGCGGCAAAAAAAATGCATTTGAATGGGCACAAAAAGCGGTGGCCCATGCAAAGGCACAAGGGCTTGTTGTCTGTTTATCACTATGTGCAACAAAGGGATTTATCAGTGTAACTAACCTGGGGCAATACGCTGAACTGGCGAAAAGCTGGGGAGTATCATTTATACAATTGCTGGAACCAAGAGCTGTAGGCCATTACGCAGATAAAGATGTGTATTTAAACAAAGAACAAATTTCCCTGCTCGAAAATTTTTATACGGAGTATAATTTTAATGCAGCGTACAATGAATATCCTTCCATAGTGTATCACGGTTTTTACAGCAGGCGTTTGGGCTGTGGCGGCGCTGGTAACCATTATGTATATATTGATACAGATGGCGATGTACACAACTGCCCTTTTTGTCAACGAAAATTATTTTCTGCATTGCATGGTTCTGTACAAGAAAACCTGCGCTTAATGGCACAGGGCAGTTGCAGCGTTTATACAAATTCATCACCTAAAATATAATGCCATGAAACCCTGGAATTATTTATTACTCCTGTTTTTACCTGCCATGGTTGTTGCAGGTTATTTTCTTGGTGGCTGGTTCAATTTTCTTGTGCCCTTCTGCTGCTTTGTAGTTTATCCTGTTGCCAATCTTTTTATACCATCATCAAATACGCAGCAACATTCGCATAATAATTATTCTGCTGCTGCTTACAGCAGCGTGGCTTTGTTTTATGTTCCTGTATTGGTTGTATTAACAGGCTGGGCAGTTTATATAGCTGGCAATACAGCAATGGATGCTGTTTCTTTTACGGGGCTTGTATTATCTGTTGGCCTTGTAAATACAGTGCTGGGTTTTACATTGGCGCATGAATTTATTCACCGGTTTTCAAAAGCCGAACAGGCGGCAGGCTATCTTTTATTACTGCTGAATAATTACATGCATTATGGCATTGAACATGTGTGGGGGCACCATGTGTATGCATGCACACCCGAAGACCCTCATACTGCACGTATTGGTGAATCATTATACGCATACCTGCCAAGGGCCATAAACGCGACTTACAAAAACGCTTTAAAAATAGAAACAAAAAAACTATCGCGTTTATCTTATGCTTCACCGTTTATACACAACCGCATGTTGTTTTTTGCCCTGTTGCAAATTGTTTTAATACTGACGGTATTCTTTACATGCGGCCTTCAGTCACTGGCATTTTTTTTACTGCAGAATGTTGTTGCCATACTGCTGCTGCACATTATTAATTACATGCAGCATTACGGGTTAATGCGAAAAAAAAATATGAGTGGTGATTATGAAAAGCTTGGTTCGCTTCATGCGTGGAATGCACGCTATGAAAGAAAGTCAATAAATGTTTTTCAATTGGAAAACCATGCAGACCATCACATGCACCCGGCACGGCCTTATGAAAAACTTTCGCATCTTGATGATTCACCTGCTCACCCGGCAAGTTATTCCAGCATGGTTCTGCTCTCGCTGGTTCCGCCATTATGGTTCCGCATTATGAACAAAAAAATCCCTTCAATTTTTTAAATACCATCACCATGAAAACTTTATATTCAGTATTATCCGGCAGCAAGCTAAACACGCAAAAATTTATTTATTTATCTGCTGTTTTTTTAACTGTTGCTTTAAGCAGTTGTTACCTTAACTTTTACCGTCCTGGTACAAAAAGCACACTTGACAGTGCTGCTGCACAAAAGCTTCAATCGGTAAATAAATATTTTATTATTCATTTTCAAAATGGTATCAGGGGCCTGGAAAATGTTGCCGTTAACGGCGATACTTTAAAGGGTATAATAGTTAAACTACCCGAAGAACATTCAAAATACCTGGCACCCGTATCAGAAAAAAAGAACAGGGTAAAGCAGAAAGATAAGCATGATGCATTAATGGAAGTACATCTTTATAGTATGCAAAAACCAGATGTTGCAGATACGGTATTCTCTGCGCTCTTATCATCTTTTACCCGTGCAGATGTATATGAATTAAATAAATCAGCAACAACTTACAATCATGTGATGAGTACTGTTGGTATTGTGGCAAGCGTGGCTATGATAGTTGGTGTAATAGCTGCTGCAAGTTATACGCCGCCAGATATAGTGATAACAAATACAGGTGGTGGTACTGGTGGCCCCTGCAACTGTCCGCAGGTTTATGTAAAAAATAATGACCGGTATGATTTTAAAAGCGGCCTTTACAGCGGTGCAGTTTACTCAACACTCGAACGTATGGACTATTTACCATTAACAAATATCCCTGTTAAAGAAAATAATATTTCTTTTAAAATAGCCAATGCACAAAATGAGGAACAATTTATTAACGAGGTACAGTTATTACAGGTAAACCATCCTGCCGGAACAACAGTTTTGCCAGACAGGCATGGTAATATTTTATCCTTTCAAAATACCATTGCACCGCTTGCTGCATCAGCAGAAAAAGGCAATGATGTAAAAAACCTGCTTGCCAAAACCGATCAGCAGTATTACTCTTTCGATAACAATGCAAATGAAGATGGCTTCAGCGATATTAAGCTAACATTTAATAAACCAGCAGGTACTGATAAAGCGAAACTGGTAATACATGCCCGTAACAGTTATTGGGGTGGGTTGCTGCATAAAGAATTCATTGGTTTGTTTGGAGATAATTTTGAAAAATGGAGAACAAAACAGGAACAGGCCGATGCAAAAGACCCCGCTAAGTGGCAAACAGATCAGGCCATGCCTTTAATGGTGTATATGAAAACAGCAACGGGCTGGAAGTTCGTTGATTATTTCCCGCTTATTGGCAATACCGCCAGCCGCGATATGATCATGGAAATAAACACGGCTGGCATTACCGCAGATCAAATCGAAATTAAACTTGAAACAGCTTACCGTTTTTGGGACCTTGATTTTGCAGGCATAGATTACAGTGCAAACCAACAGTTCGAAACAGCGGTAATAGAACCAACGCAGGCTGTAAAAACAGATGGCGAAGACCAAAAGAAAATACTGCTGCAAAGCGATAAACAATACAGCCATCTTACCGGCGATCAATCCATTTCATTTCAGTATACAATTACTACTGCAGCAGCAAACAATGTGTCTTCATATTTTCTTGTAAGCGGTGGTTATTATCACAGCCTTGAACCAATCTCTGGCAAAACAAATTATAAGGAACTATATAAGTTTAGAAATAAAGGGGCGTATGATAAATTCTCCAGGGCAAAATATCAGGAGGCGCAGGATATAACCGCAGCACTGCAAAAGAAATAGTAAACTGTTAGCTGCTTAATACTTTATAGAGTAATAATTTTTTTTAGCCGGACTATATTTTTTTATGGCATCGTCCCTTGCGTCGCACACTTGTACGGTCGGATCATGACTGAGCAAGCCACGAGTCATGATCCGCAGCGGCGGATGTGAGCAAAATACAGAGGCTCGAAACCAGCAGCCAAAAGCTCATGACTATTCTTCAGTACAAGAGTGCGACGCAACAGGTGCTTAATATTTTTTCTTCTGCCGGGTTACTAAAAATGATTTTAAAAATAAACTCAATCAATTCTCAACAAAAAAATAAACCAACTATGAAACAGAAAAAAACAACAATGCTGTTAGCAATATTATTGATGGCTATTACAGTAAGTGCGCAGCAAACCGAGCGATTTGATGGCACAAAAGATAAGAAGGAAATAAACGGGTACACAGTTTACCTGGTGCCTGCTATTGGCAACACATTTGGGTTTGGTATTATAAAAGGTAACCGCTCAGTTGCCATGCAGTTGAACAATCCTTTTTCACCTGCACCGGCAGGTTTTAAAACCAAAGAAGACGCTTTTAAACTGGCAGAATGGGTAGTAAATGAATACATTAAAAATGGAAGGCCGCCGCAACATTTTTCGCAGGAGCTGGCCAAACAACTTAACCTTTCAGCAGGTGTTCAAAAAAATTAATGCTTCACCAACTTAAAAAACGATTATGAAAAAGATATTTATACTGGCAGCATGCCTGCTTTGTTCATACGCAACAATATTAGCACAACCCGGAGCGCTTGATGCCAGCTTTGCAAATGGCGGAAAATTTATTATAGACAACCAATATCCAAATCCTTATGTGTATACGCCTAATGCAGTTGCTTTGCAAAAAGATGGCAAAATAATCATTGCCGGCGGGGGCTATGATTATACTATTACAAACCCTAATGATGATTTTTGTATTACCCGTTTAAATACTGATGGTACTTTAGATAACAGTTTTAGCGGCGATGGCAAGGCTTTTATTGATTTTTCAACACAGGATTTCAACAGCTACGATCTTGCTTATGATATTGCGGTACAGCCTGACGGAAAAATAATTGTAGTAGGCTATTCAAACGATTTTTATTACAACAGCAATACCAATACTTACAATTATATTGACATTGCTGTGGCAAGGTTAAATACTGATGGCAGTTTTGATAACAGTTTTGACGGTGACGGCAAAAAATTAATAGACCTGTCAGCCTTTACAGGAAACACTTTCAGCACCAATTACAGTTATGATTATGGTACCGGTGTGGTATTAAAACCCGGTGGCAAAATTTGTATTGCTGGTTACACTTTTGTTGCTGATGGAATTAATCAATCGAATTATGATGCGGTAACCATCCAGTTAAACAATGATGGCAGCCAGGATAATAATTTTGATGGTGATGGAATAAAGATCATTAGTGAACCGGCAAGCGATGAAATTATCTATGGCCTTGCTTTACAGGCTGATAACAAACTTGTTTTATCGGGTATTACTGCACCATTCACTAATTATGTAGCGGATTTTTTAGCGATAAGGATAAATAAAAATGGTGCATTGGATAACAGCTTTAGCGGGGATGGTTTTGCATCAATAGATTTTGGCGGCACTTACGATTACGGCAGTTCAACAGCAATACAAACCGATGGAAAGATTGTTATTGAAGGAGGTGTATCGCCTGATAGCTATAGTTCTTATAGTTTTGCTTTGGCAAGATTAAATGCTGATGGCAGCCTTGATAACAGCTTTGATGGTGATGGCATGAGAACCTACTCAGTACCCAATGAAAATAACGCTCCTAACCTTGGGCTTGCCCTGCAGGCTGATGGAAAAATTATTCAAACAGGCGGAAATGGTACAGTTAACAACAGCAATTATACAGGCGGAGGTAATTTTGAAGTGATCCGCTATAATACTGACGGATCTTTAGACAATGGTTTTGGTAATCATGGAAGATCTGTTATAGATTTTGGAAACTGGACTGATGGATTTAACGATGGCGGCATTGCGTGTGCAGTTCAGGCCGATGGAAAAATTATTGCAGTAGGTGCAACATCAATTTATTATGCCTCTTATAATCTTGCTGCAACCCGGTTACTTGTAAACGGAACGCTTGTTACATTGAACGGACCTGCAGATCAAGCCATTGAACTTGCTGAAGGCCAATGTGACGGAATAACCGTAAATAATATAGATCCTGTTCTTGAACCATCCGGTGCCAATGAAACAGTTAACTATACCTTATATGGCGCAACTACTGGTTCGGGTACAGGAAGCGTTAGCGGTTTGCAGTTTAATATTGGTGTAACAACTGTGGTATATTCTTTAGAATCTAACCCGCTTCAACGGGCTGTTTTTTCAATAACATTAAATGGTTCATCTGCTGGCGCACTGGACTTTGACGGTGTGGATGACAGGGTAAACCTGGGAACATTATATCCTTATCCGATTGCTGGTGGCAACTATGGTGAATATAGCTTTGAGGCATGGATAAAACCAAGAGCATATAGTACAGATGGTTCATTGATTTTTGGTAATGAACGAAACAATAATGGCGGCATAAGGGTTGAGTTAGATGCAGATGGTTACATAACTACTTATCAGCAAACGCTGGGGATAGTTAAATCATCTTACAAAGTACCGTTAGATACCTGGACACATATTGCTTTTGTGCAAACAACGTCAAAGCTTGACCTGTATGTAAACGGCGATTTTGTGCAAACGCTGCTTACTTCGCCTTACCTCCATACAGAG
>JANXWM010000559.1 GCA_025351145.1 Chitinophagaceae bacterium | reverse complement strand
CATATGGGCCAGGGTATAAAACTTCACCTTCTACTGTTACGGTTTTTTGTGTAAAGTAGCCGGGGTTATTGCGTACAATTACCACATCGAAGGGCTGAAGATAAAAATTAGCTGCTTTGGTTTGAAGGTCTTTCTCTTCGTCGACCTGTACAATTTTTGCAATTTCTGTGGATACGTTCGCAGGATCTGCATTTATAACCCGCCTGGCAATTTCTATGCGTTTGCCAGTAGCAGCTTCACCAAACCCGCCTGCTTCAAATATCAGGTCTTTTATTGAAGTGCTGTCTTTAAATTCATAGGTTCCGGGACTTCTTACTTCACCTTGAATATTAATCGTTTTTTTATCCTGAAGGTCAAAAATGGAAGAAATGGTAATATCATCCTCTCTTTTTAAAGGAACATCCTGAGCGGTGCCGTTCATGATGCCGGCCACGTCAAATGAAACAACTTCAACTGTGAGATTATCTTTAAGCCTGGTAATAATTCCACGATTAAGAAAAGCATCTTCTCTTAAACCATCAGCTTTTAGAATCAATTGTTTTAATGATAAATTATCTGTTAGTTCAAATTGCCCGGGCCGCATTACTGCGCCTTTAATAATAACCCTGTTAGAATACCTGTTAAGAACTTTACCAACAAATATTGCATCGCCTCCGTGCAACTCGAAAATACTATAGTCGCTACTATTTACATCTGTTACTTTTCTTTCCTTATCAGTAACCTGTAAAATTTTTATGGAAGAGCGGTATGCAGAATCAGAAAAACCGCCTGCATTTTCCACTATCTGTTGTAATTTATCTCCAGCTAATATTTCGAAAATGCCTTTATGCTTTACTTCTCCCGACACTGAAACACGCGCTGAATAATAAGGAATACGTATTACATCATCATCTGCCAGCCGTATATTATCTGCAAGGCTTCCATGAAGCAGAAAATCGTAAATATCAACTGTTTTAAAAACAGCATTTTTTCGTACAAGTTCTATCTTTCTGTAGCTTCCATTATCGCTTGGCCCACCACACAAATAAAGCGCATTAAAAAGTGTAGCCAAAGAAGATACTGTATAGGTTCCGGGCTTTTTCGCCTCGCCAATTATAGTTACCCTTATACTTCGTATATTACCAAGTGTTACCTGTACTTTTGTTTGGCCACTTGAAATAGCTTTGTATATAGTGGAAGACAGTTTGTTTTTGATTTTTTCCGTTGCATCTTCTATTGATAACCCACTTACGAGTACGGGGCCTGCATTTTGAATATATACGTATCCTTCAGGATTAACTTTAAGTGTATATTTTGCTTCTGACAGACCATAAACATTTACTATGAGCTCGTCATCAGGTCCCAGTGAATAATTCGAAGGGGTTGCTATTCTAATATTAGGTTCAAAAGCAAGAGAAGAAGTGTTGAACAGGTCAGATCCAAATATTTTTTTATCAACGAGTTCCTCTCTTAAAGGAATAACAGTTTCATTTTCTTTCCTGTTTGTTTGTGAAGAATCGTTTAGGGAGCTCCGTTGCCCTGGTTTTTGTGAAGTTACCAAAGTGGCCAAACGTTTTTCTAATTTCGTTATTTCTTCCTGCGGCATTCCTTTAGACAAAGCTATTTGAGATGCCTGTTCAAGAGAAATACCCGCCTGCTGAAGCCTGTTATAGTAATAAAGAATATCTGCATCACTTAACTGATCTACCTTAATCTGCCGAAGATCCTGGTTTAACAACCCCTGTGCATAAGTGAATGAAATGCTTATAAACGTTACGAAAAAGAAAAGTACTATTTTTTTCATATTAGTTAAATGAAATAATTATTTGTTGAAACCATTATAGCAGCATTATTTTTCATCTCAGTTGCGCAATATACAAGGATTTGCACTAAACCCCACTGCACCGAAATAATTTAGGTATAAAACTTAGGTACTTTTTTAGCGTTTATTTCTTTTAATTTACACAGCTTCGCCACCTAACCCACATATTTTAAAAAGTACCGGCCATATATTTCAATGACCGGTACTTTTTAAAATATGTGAATATATGCAGCTATCGAAAAAACGCGGTAAAGATAGTAATTTTAGTATGTGTTCAAAAGCTTTAACAAAAGGGGGCGGCTTTTTACATTAAGTGTAATATTGTAAAATTATACTTCGTTAAATTTAATGTTACTCTTCGAAAAATTAAACTTAATGGATGATAATTTATGCTGAATTTATATACTGAAAAAACTATATTTCAAGCAGAATAAGCATGCGCAATATTTTTTATGAACCAGGCTGCATTACTACTATTACTCTTTCCTTGCGTCGCACTCTTGTACTGTAGCATCTATATTCGGCATTGTGCAGCCCGCCTTACATTTATTGCACAGTTTTATGCACGGGCTAGTACAATATTTTTTTGCAACTGAGATTAAGCAGGTCTATTTATCATTAATGGATATAAACTGGAAAATAATTGCCGCCTTAATTTAACTTTTTCATTTTTTTCTCGTCATAGCAGATTTTGGTAGTGCCCAAAAAATAACAGAACGCTGAAGAGTGCGACGCAACTGGGTTTAATAGCAGCAATTAAGTCTGGCTCATACGTAAAAGATTAAATTAGACTTACATACTTTAAAAATCTAATTTGAAATAGTATTATTTTACAATTTCAAAAGTATCCTCAAAAACTAACGCATGGGATTGGACAAAAAAAGAAATCTGGCTTATTTTTTTTTATTCTTTGTTATGCTGCATTCTCAGAAAATCGCAGCCCAGGTAAATGTACTTACACAGCATAATGATCTTAAAAGAACCGGATGGAATGATAAAGAAATTCTTCTAAATAAGGAGAATATAAGTAGTGGCCAATTTGGGAAGATATTTTCAAGAACTGTAGATGATAAGATTTATGCTCAGCCGCTGATCGTTAGCAACCTTCTTATAAATGGTGGAATATATAACATTGTAATAGTAGCAACTGTAAACAACAGTGTTTATGCATTCGATTCAGATGATCCATCAAATAATAAACCTTTTTGGCAGGCAAATTTGACTTATAAAGGATACCGTCCACCAAGGAATACAGAT
>JANXWM010000524.1 GCA_025351145.1 Chitinophagaceae bacterium | reverse complement strand
GCTTAACAGGTAAATATTTAAAAGGCGAACTGGAAGTTACAGTGCCTAAAGTGGAACGAAAGTTCAACAGGCATATCCGTATTGAAGGTGCCCGCCATAACAACCTCAAAGATATTACAGTAGATTTTCCACTCAATATGCTATGTGTTGTAAGCGGTGTAAGCGGCAGCGGCAAAACGACTTTGGTAAAACAGATTTTGTACCCGGCAATAAGAAAATTAACCGGTGAGTTTGGCGATAAAGCTGGTTTTCATAAAGCGCTTACAGGGGATACCGCCTACATTACCCAGGTTGAAATGATTGATCAAAATCCTATTGGTAAATCCTCACGAAGTAACCCGGTTACTTATATAAAAGCTTACGATGAAATAAGGGATCTTTTCTCAAGCCAGCCACTTTCTAAAATACGCGGCTTTATGCCAAAACATTTTTCGTTCAATGTGGATGGTGGCCGCTGCGATGCATGCAAAGGCGAAGGCGAGCAGGTTGTTGAAATGCAGTTTCTTGCAGATGTGCACCTTACCTGCGAAGTTTGCGGCGGTAAAAAATTCAAAGAAGAAGTGCTGGAAGTACAGTATAAAGGCAAGAGTATTTTCGATATTCTTGAGCTGAGTGTTGATGAATCCATTGAATTTTTTAAAGAAGAAAAAACACTGGCCAAAGCACTGCAACCTTTGCAGAGCGTGGGTCTTGGCTACATCAAACTCGGGCAGAGCAGCGATACATTGAGCGGCGGTGAGGCGCAACGAGTAAAGCTTGCATCGTTTCTTGGCAAGAATAAATCAACCGGTCACATACTTTTTATTTTTGATGAACCTACCACCGGTCTGCATTTTCACGACATTAATAAACTGCTCGCATCGTTTTATGCGTTGATTGAGCAGGGGCACTCCATCATTGTAATCGAACACAATACCGATGTAATAAAAAATGCCGATTGGGTAATAGACCTTGGCCCCGAAGCCGGCGATGGTGGCGGTAATCTTGTGTTTGCCGGCAAACCTGCCGATCTTAAAAAAGTGAAAGAAAGTTATACAGCTAAGTTTTTATAAACTGCAGGGGGTTATAAAAATTTTGAGCCAGGCAGAAGAATATGAATTAAACTTCTGTTGCGTCGCACACTTGTACATTCTGAATTTTATTGAGCTTTTTAACAGCCGTCTACCCGATAGCAATCGTAACTCAAAATATTTTTTATTTTCTGTAACATTTCTTTTACCTGTTCGTATAGAAGAAAAAGTATTTATGAAACAATTCATCATGTTATTAGCTATGGCTGGTATACTCGATTCAACCATAGCCCAAAAAACAATTAACGACCCTAACGCGGCGGAACGAAAAGTAACTTCTTTTCACGCCATACATGTTCAAAATGGTATTGACCTTTATCTTACCCAGGGCAACGAAGAAGCTGTTGCTGTAAGTGCGTCAGAAGCAGAATACCGCAATAAAATAATAACAGAGGTAGTAAACGGCATACTTAAAATTTATTACAAACATGAAGACGGATTTAGAATAGATTGGGGCAATAAAAAAATGAAAGCTTATGTTTCATTTAAAACCTTAGACGGTCTTGATGCTTCCGGCGGTTCAGATGTTTTTGCCGAAGAAGGTATTAACGCAAACCAGCTCGCAATGTCACTTTCAGGCGGTTCAGATTTTCGTGGAAAAATAAGTGGAACCGATATAAAAATGGAAGCCAGTGGTGGCAGCGACATATATGTTTCCGGCAAAGCAAATTCATTAAATGTAAGTGCAAGCGGTGGCAGCGACGTTCATGCATTTGACTTTGTAACCGACAACTGCAGCGTTGAAGCAAGTGGTGGCAGCGACATATTTATTACTGCGAATAAAGAATTGAATGTTTCGGCCAGCGGCGGCAGCGATGTACATTATAAAGGCAATGCATCAGTAAAGAAAAGCAACAGTGGTGGTTCGGAAGTAAAGAAAGCCGGCTAATAAATTTTAGGTTCAATTTTAAAACCAGCCTTTAGAGCTGGTTTCTCTTTTTACTGCCAGTCGCGTTTTTTTGTTCAAAAATGTTCTGAACGTACAAGAGTGCGACGCAACAAAAGCTTAATTGAAATACTTCAGTCTGGTTCAAAAATTTCTTTCAAACAATCAGCAAGATATTCAAGATCGGCAAAGCTGTGCAATGCATTTATTACAATGCGCCGGTATTTTTCACCTGAAGGATCAGGATAAGCAAAGGATGAAATGATGATGTTTTTATTAAGCAATTTATTATCATCTGTGGTTGCTGGCAAAATAAAAACAGGCAACTGCTGATGATAATTTATCTGCTTTATTTCTTTGATAAGCGATTGAAAAAAATTGGTGTTTTTTTGCAGTTTCTCACGCTGCATTTTATACAAATGCTGACCTTTGAGAAAAGCATGCACTGTGGCCGGAGATGGCGCTGTGCCTGCAGTGTATGCAGGTAATAACCTTAAAATATCTGCCGTTTTTTTTGAACAGCCAACAGCGCCGCCCTGTATATTCCAGGCTTTTGATAAAGAATAACTGAGCACATAATCTATATTCTTTTTTGCAGGGAGGATGGTTGAAATACCAGCCCCGTTTTCGCCGATTAATCCAATGCCATGCGAGTCATCAACAATGATAATTTTTTCTTCTATTGAAGGTTCTAAAAAAGAAAAATCGGTAATGTCTGCTGTAAGCATGTT
>JANXWM010000487.1 GCA_025351145.1 Chitinophagaceae bacterium | reverse complement strand
AACTACGCATACTATTGCAAGCGCTTTTGATTTTCCATTTTCACCACCAGATTTTATAACATCAACTAAAGTATCCCTGATGTATTGTATTAAAAAGTTGCTGCTTGTTTGTATTAATTCACCAGTTCCACTTTTGCCTTTAAAGATAAGATCGAGAAAGGGCATAAGCATACCCACAGAAACAATGGAAAAAACAACTGACAGTAAAATGAAAACGAAATATAAAACGATCTTGCTTTTGTAGGCTTTAAGGTACCTGAAAATCCGGGCGTATTTATTCATGTTGTTTTAATTAAGCTGCCTTGCAACAAAATCTATGCTGCTAAGCGCAATCATGCTAATTTTACAGCCTGTAAAGGTACAATTATGACAGAAGGAAAACGTCAGAGACAAGTGGCCGGGGTAATCCTGGAAGAAATGAACGATATATTCAGAAGGTTGGGTTTAAATATGCTGAATGGCGGCATGGTTTCTATATCGGATGTAAAGGTTACGCCAGACTTGCTGGAAGCAAGGATATACCTGAGTTTTTTTAAAGTGGCAGATGCCAAAGCTGCTATGAAAAAGATTGACAGCAAATCATGGGAAATTAAAAAAGAACTTACCGAAAGAATAAAGCACCAGATGCGCCGCATGCCTGTACTGCAGTTTTATATGGATGACACGCTTGAACATGTGGATAAAATGGAAGAATTGTTTAAGCAAATAAAAACGCCAAAAGCCCCTGAAGATAATGATGCATGATCTTATTTTTTACAGGTATAATTCCTGAACCCGGGATTGGTTATTACGCTTCGGTAAAGCTGCGTAAAGTTACTTCAGCACAAGAGTGCGACGCAAGGAACGTTCAGTAGAATTAATTCAGCCCGGCTCAAAAAAAAGCTACACTGCCCCGGTAAATTGCCGCAGAAAACGCACATCGTTCTGCGAATACATGCGAAGGTCGTTTACCCTGTATTTCAACTGGCATACGCGTTCTACGCCCATGCCAAATGCAAAGCCGGTGTATTTATTGGGATCAATATTAAAGTTCTCCAGCACTTTTGGGTGCACCATTCCGCTTCCTAAAATTTCTACCCAGCCAGTATGTTTGCAAACATTGCAACCGCTGCCGCCACAGATTAAACAACTAATGTCCATCTCTGCACTTGGCTCTGTAAAAGGACAATACGAAGGGCGAAAACGAATCTTTACATCCTTGCCAAACATCTCCTGCACAAAGTAATACAGCGTTTGCTTAAGATCGGCAAAGCTTACATGTTCATCTATACAAAGCCCCTCAACCTGGTGAAAAAAACAATGCGCCCTTGCACTAATGGTTTCGTTGCGGTACACACGGCCCGGGCAAATTACACGAATGGGTGGCTTTTGTTTTTCCATTACCCGTGCCTGCACGCTGCTGGTGTGTGTGCGCAAGAGCCAGTCGGGATTTTGATTAACATAAAACGTATCCTGCATATCACGTGCAGGATGATCAAGCGGCAAATTCATTGAGCCAAAGTTGTGCCAGTCATCTTCAATTTCCGGACCTTCGGCAATGGCAAAACCAAGGCGTTGAAATATGTTTACTATTTTATTGCGCACCAGCGTTATCGGGTGCCTTGTGCCTACTGGAAATGGATCGCCAGGTAACGTCCAGTCAAATTCATTTGCCGCGGTTTCTTTATCGTTTGAAGTTTGCTCTTTAAGCAATTCGTATTTAGATTCTGTAAACTGCTTAAACTCGTTGAGCAACTGGCCAAAATGCTTTTTCTGTTCGTTGGGTACATTTTTCATTTCGCCCATAATGGACTTTACCAAGCCTTTGGTACCAAGATATTTTATGCGGAAAGCTTCGGTAGCTTCAGCGTTACCTGCTTCAAAAGCAGCAATTTCCTGTTTGTGGTTCTCGATCTGTTGCAACAATTCTTCCATGCAGCGAAGATAAGGCTAATGTGTAAATGTGCAGATGAGTGGATGCGCAAATGTGCAGATGAATACAAATACTTATTGGCCGGGCAATCAATTTCTATTGAGCTTTACTTGCGTCGCACTCTTGTACTGCTGGATCATTATTCGGCTGCAGGCTGCCGTGCGATTAGTGTTTTGGATAATCGAAGAACCAAAATGTTTTAGTCGATTTTTTAAAGTCTTTCCAGTGATGGGCCTCTGCTTTTACAGCGAATATGCCGCAGGTAGGCATATTGTCAATTTTGGTTTCGGTTAATCCATTTACAAATTCGGTAATGCCGGGATTGTGAGAAAATATGGCGATGGTTGAAAACGCATCCTCTGTTTTAGCAATTGTATTGTAAAAATCATTTACAGATGCATGGTATAATTCAGGGATTACGATGATGTTTTTTTCTTTTACATCATAAGTTTCTGCAAAATATTTACAAGTAGTAAAAGCCCTTTTAGCCGGGCTTGAAATAAACGCATCTATTTCAATTTTTTTATCGAGTAAACGCTTAGCCATTTCCGGTGCATCGCGGTGGCCGCGTTCGTTGAGTGTTCTATCGAAATCTTTTTGCGAAATATTATCCCAGCTGCTTTTTGCGTGGCGTATGATGAGTAGAGATTTCATAAGCTAAATATTGAATTGAACAATTCCTGTTTTTAAGCTGGTATGAAGTTACAAAGAAGAAATTACTATCAGCCTTCGTTTAAAACATGGTATTTAGTAAAGCCTTCGCTTTGTTGAATAATGTTCAGAACGTACAAGAGTGCGACGCAAGAGGCGATGCCAAATATTATACAGCCTGGCTCAAAGAAATTGTATTAAAAATCGTAGATCTTAGAAAGCTTAATAGCCCCTCACGTTTTTACCTTCGTAATAATTTACAAAAGCTTTGTTCACTACGCGGTTGCCGCCGGGTGTGGGGTAGTTACCTGTAAAATACCAGTCGCCGGTATTGGTAGGGCAGCATTCGTGCAGGTCTTCAATGGTTTGATAAATTACTTCCACCGGAACCGACACTTCTTTGGGCGTAATAAGCTGCGCAATTTTATTGGAGATTTCTTCTGTGGTAAATGGTTTATAAATCTGCCTTACTACATTTTCTGTGTGCGACATATTGTTGTGCTGGAGTTCTTTAATTTTTTCGTACGCAGATTGAAGCACGTCTTCCATTCCCTTTTCTTTAAGCAATGCTATGGCTGCTTTGAATGCGATAAAATCGCCGAGTTTACTCATATCAATACCATAGCAATCCGGGTAACGTATCTGCGGTGCGGAAGAAACCACGATGATCTTTTTAGGCTGTAACCGGGCAAGCATGCGCACAATACTTTCTTTTAAAGTGGTACCACGCACAATACTGTCGTCAATTACAACAAGGGTATCTTCGCCTTTATTAACGGTGCCATAAGTAATATCGTACACGTGCTGCACCATTTCGTTTCGGCTGGAGTCTTCGGTAATAAATGTGCGCAGCTTTACATCCTTAATAGCGATTTTTTCCTGCCTTATTTTACGGGAAATCATCTGCCGCAGCTTCTCTTCGGTTAACTCATTTCCCCAGCTTAAGATGCGCTCTATTTTTATTTCTTTAAGGTAATCTTCCATGCCTTTTACCAAACCGAAATAAGCAACTTCGGCAGTGTTTGGTATGTAAGAAAAGATCGTATTCTTTAAATCATTGTCTACCGCTTCCAGCACCGGCTTGCTCAGGTGATAACCTAAAGCGATGCGTTCGCGGTAAATTTTTTCATCGCTGCCACGGCTAAAATAGATGCGCTCAAAACTGCAGGCCCTTCTTTCTTTTGGTTCCTGGATTTGTTCCACTTTATAATTGCCTGCATTATCAACTATCAATGCATGTGCGGGCATTAATTCCAGCACTTCGTTTTCACCCACATTAAACGCTGTTCTTATAGAAGCCCTTTCGCTTGCGGCAACAATAACTTCGTCATCAACATAATAATACGCAGGACGAATTCCATGTGCATCCCGCATTACAAAACCGCATCCGTTGCCCACCAATCCCCCAACAGTATAACCGCCATCAAAAAGTGGTACTGCTTTCTTTAACACCGCAGAAATGTCTGCAGCATTCGGGCTTTTTTCATCTTCTTTTGCCAGGAAATGATGCACCACTTCCATCATTGCGGCCAAATCACTCTGCTTCTGAAATTCACCCGGTTCAATATTGGCGAGTGCAAAAAGTTCTTCTGTATTTACAAGATTGAAGTTACCGGCAAGTGCAAGATTTTTACCTGGCATTAAATCCCTTTTAATAAAGGGATGGCAAAACTCTACGTTGTTTTTTCCCTGTGTTCCGTAGCGTAAATGACCCAATAACAATTCGCCGAGAAAAGGAACATGGCCTTTCATAAGGCCCGGGTGCTGCTTAATATCGGGTTGATATTTTTCCAGCTCCTGTATCTCAGCGCCAAGCTTAAAAAAAATATCGGCTATAGGTTGAGGTGCGTTACTTCTTGTTCTGTGCAGGTATGGATGACCGGGTTCTACATTCAGTTTTACTGCGGCAATACCGGCGCCATCCTGGCCACGGTTATGCTGCTTTTCCATCAGCAGGTACAGTTTATTAAGACCATACATTACTGTACCATATTTTTGCAGGTAATAAGAAAAAGGTTTTCGCAGCCGGATAAAGGCCAGACCGCATTCGTGTTTTATTTCGTCGCTCATGATGGAGTTTGAAAGGAAGGCGCAAATTTACGGTTACTAACCGTTTAAAAAAGTTATTTATACTGCTGGTTGCATTTCCGGCGCTAAACTTTCTGCCAGCCATAAATATTCACTTACAAAAATGTCAACGTTTTTCAAAAAAATTTCGTCAAGCAAGTTTCCGTCTGCATCAAATTTCTTATCTACCGTTGGTGTTATCAGCATATGCGGTGAGCCAATACCAAACAATGCGTTTATTAAGAGCTGCATTTGCTGGCTGGCACGCATACCGCCCATAATACCCGGCGATGCAGTTACAATGCCAAATGTTTTATGTGTTTGCTTTGGAAAATGGTCGAATAAGTTTTTTAGTACCGATGTGTAACTGCCATTGTATTCCGGCGATACCATAATAAAGCCATTTGCATCAAACATACGTTGGGCAAGGGGTTTAAGGGTCTCCGGTGTTCTTTCCACACTGCTGAAAACCTCCTGCTGCATCAACGGGAAAGCCCATTCACGCACATCGATAATATTTACATTGTGTTCTGTTTTTTCTGCCATGTATTTCTGCAGAAACAGCGCCACACGGTAGGTAATACTTTCTTTCCTGGGGCTTGCTGCTATAATTTCTATGTTCATAATATTTTTATTTTTAAGCCAGACAGAAGAACGGCTATTTAGCTTTTGTTGCGTCGCACTCTTGTACTGAAGGATCATTACTCACCTTACAAAAATCCCCAGTGGCTTATTATTTATTACCTGCTTATTGGTTTACCGGCACTTCTATAACAATAAACTCTGCTTCCTGTTCGGTTAATATATTGATGCTGTCTGTTTGCCATAAACCAATTCCATCTCTTTTACCAATTGTTTCATTATTTATTTTCAAACTGCCCTCCATTACAAATATGTACACACATTTGTTGGTTGGATTTAATTTGTACTCAATCGTTTCATTTGCATCAAACCAGGCAAGACTGAGTTTTGCGTTTTGGTTGATCCAGCAATGTTCCTGGCCTTCTTCGCCACTTACAACTGTTTGTAATTTATTCTTCCGTTTCTCTTTTGAAAAACTCCTTCGTTGATAACGTGGAGAGATATTCTGCTGCTTTGGTTCTATCCATATCTGTAAAAAATTTACATCATCCTCGCCAACATTGTATTCCTCGTGCCGCAAACCGGTGCCTGCACTCATTATTTGTACCCAGTCTTTTTCTACCACATCACTGTAACCCATTGAGTCTTTATGATTCATTTTGCCCGCCAGCAATACACTGATGATCTCCATATTTACATGTGGATGTAAACCAAAACCACCCCCCGGTTTTACAATATCATCGTTAAAGGTTTTTAGCAACCCAAAACTATTTTTTACAGGATTGTAATATGATGAAAAACTAAAAGAAAATTTGCTGATAAGCCAGCCAATATCTTTGGTTCCTCTATCTGCTGCCCGGTGAATAATGTGTTGCATAAGCCCCTGTCCCCCTAAAGGGGAAGTATTTATGGTTATAAATATAATCTCTGATTAAAATTATAACCGGATTTGTTGACAAATGATATGAACGTACAAGAGTGCGACGCAAGTAAAGCTAAATAGTAATTCTGCAGCCTGGCACAAAATGCATTTTCTCTTACTTGTCTTCCAGCACTCCAAATTTACCATTATTAAAGTCTTCAATTGCCTGGTTTATTTCTTCGGGTTTGTTCATCACGAACGGGCCATACTGAACCACCGGCTCATCAATAGGTTCACCATCGAGTACAATAAACTGTGTGTCTTCTTTGGCAAGAACGCTAATTTCTTCGCCTTTGTGATTGAACAATACAAAATCTTTTTCCTTTGCTGTATAGCTTTTGTTAACCACCACTTCACCGCTTGTAATTAAGAAGCTTGTATTGTGCTGCGCAGGCAAATTAAATTTTACCTCGCCGCCTTTGTTGAGTAACACCCTGTACATATTGATTGGCGTAAAAGTAGTTGCCGGGCCCTGCACATTATTGTAGCTGCCTGCTATAACTATTACTGTGCCTGCATTTGCGGGTAGTTCAACTTTGCCCATCTGCCCGGCAAGAATAGTTTGATATTTGGGCGCACCCATCTTTACAGCCTTTGGTAAATTTACCCATAACTGCAGCATGTGCATGCTACCACCGTTTGCTGCAAATTTTTCTTCGTGGTATTCTTTGTGCAGTACACCGCTTGCTGCCGTCATCCACTGCACATCGCCCGGGCCAATAATACCACTGTTTCCGCCACTATCGTGATGGGCTACATAACCATCCAATGCAAGTGTTACCGTTTCAAATCCGCGGTGCGGATGTACACCAACTCCACGTTTATGCGTGGTGGGTCCATAATAAAATGGCGGATGATAGTCGAGTAAAATAAACGGACTTATTTCTCGGCCAAACTTATTGCCGTTTGGAAAATAATTCGCTACCCGGAACCCATCACCCACCATGTGAAAAGCGGATGATTGAAATACGCCTTCAACTTCTTTTGTCATATCAAGACTCCTTTTTAAACAGACGGTTAAGCAGGTTGCTTAGTCATCTGAACATTTAATGCGAGTTTCACCTCATCGCTCAACACTACACCGCCGGCTTCAGTTACACCACCCCAGGTTAACCCAAAATCTTTACGGTTGATCTTGCCGGTAATTTCGAAACCTGCTTTTGACTGGCCGTAAAAATCTGTCATGGTTCCACCGTAGGAAACGTTTAATACAGTAGGTTTGATTGTATCACGTATAGTTAAATTGCCGGTGATCTTAAATTCATCATCGCCGGTTTTTTCAACTCCGGTTGATACAAAGGTGATTTGGGGGAATTTTTCTGCTGCAAAGAAATCATCGCTTTTAAGATGCCCGTCTCTTTGTTCACTGCCGGTAGTAATGCTATCCACATCTGCTTCAAAAGAAACCGAAGCATCAGAAAAATCATCTTTGTCTGACGTTAAGGTTGCATCGAATTTTGAAAAACTGCCTGTTACGTTTGTAATCATCAGGTGCCTTACCTTGAAGTGGATCTCCGAATGTGCCGGATCGATTTTGTACGTTGCCATAATTGTAATGTTTATTGGTTTTATTGATTTAAAAAATTAATTGAATTGCATGGGGACATCAATCAGCAATATTTGAGCCGCACTGTTTGCCTTGATTGAAATTTTATCCGTTTCCCAAATGCCTGCAGCATCACGTTTTGAAAGAGGCTGATCATTAATGGTTACATCGCCTTCGATTACGAAAGCATAAACACCATTACCATTTTTCTTTACCGTGTAAGTTGTTTCAAAACCTTCGTCCATGTTTCCAAGTGAGAACCATGCATCCTGGTTTATCCAAACAGCCTGTTCATCATCGGGTGCTGCAACAGTAAGAATTTTGTTCTGCCTGTCTTCCGGTTTAAATGTTTTTTGCTCGTAACGAGGTGTAATATTTTGTTCTTTCGGAAACACCCATACCTGGAGGAACTTAACTTCCCTGTCTTTATTCGCATTGGTTTCGCTGTGGGCAATACCGCTGCCAGCGCTCATGATCTGTACATCGTTTTCGCGAATGATTTCGTGGCGGCCTGTACTGTCTTTATGTTCAAGGTCGCCGTGCAATGGAATAGAAACGATTTCCATATTCTCATGAGGGTGTTTCGAAAAGCCATAGCCACCTTTTACCGTGTCATCATTTAATACACGCAATTCGCCAAAATGTTCTTTAGTGGGATCGTAAAACCCTGCAAAACTGAAAGAGTGATAACTGTTAAGCCAGCCATGATCAGCATGGCCCCTTTCACCGGCCTTATGTAATATTGTTTTCATAATATTATCCTTTAATTGTTAAGTGTATATACATCTATTAGATCAAAAAAAATTAAACTTCTTTTTCCCTTACTTTTTCCAGAAGCTCATTTAATGATGATGCCTGCTTTTCATCAATCACCAATACGGTTTCAAAAAGCACATTTATTTTATTGGTGGTTATCTCCAGTATATTGATTCCCGCTGCTGTTAAGGTAATCACCGTTTCTCTTTTGTCTGCTAAAGAGGAATTGCGTTTTACTAATTTCTTAATTTC
>JANXWM010000369.1 GCA_025351145.1 Chitinophagaceae bacterium | reverse complement strand
GCATCAAGATAAGTATCCAGTTCGTAGTTAAGGCAACATTTAAGCCTGCCGCACTGGCCACTAAGTTTTGTTTGATTGATCGATAAGTTCTGGTATCGTGCCGCAGTTGTGGTAACACTTTTAAAATCGGTGAGCCAGGTGCTGCAGCATAATTCGCGGCCACAGCTTCCTATGCCGCCAACCTTTGCCGCTTCCTGGCGTATACCTATCTGGCGCATTTCTACTTTTACTTTTAAATCGCCTGCAAGTACACGTATCAGTTCACGAAAATCTACGCGGTCTTCGGCGGTGTAGAAAAAAGTAGCCTTCTTGCCATCGCTCTGTATTTCAACCTCAATCAGTTTCATGTGCAGGTTAAGCTGCCTCATTATGGAGCGGCTGCGTATCAAGGCTTCCTGTTCCCTTGCCTTGTTCTGCAGGTGCATTTCAACATCTTTTTCGTTGCTTCGGCGCAGCACTTTTTTCATTTCAACATTAAATTCTTCTGCACCTTTTTTCTTCAGTTGCAGGCGCACCAGTTCGCCGGTAAGGTTTACTTCGCCCACATCGAAACCGCTTACGCCTTCAACGGTAATGTATTCTCCCTTTTCAAAATACTGCAGGGTATTGTTCCTGAAAAATTCTTTGCGGCTGCCCTGGCTAAAACTTACCTCAATTACTTTGCAGGTACTTTCGGGGTCGCTGAAAGGGAGGTTCATCAGCCAGTCGTGTACATTCATTTTATTGCAGCCACCCGTGCTGCATCCGCCATTGCTTTTGCATCCGTTGGGTTTGCCGGTACCACAAGATCCACATCCCATATCTAATGATTTACGATTGTTAGTATTTAGATTTACGATTTTACGGCAACGCTTTTTTACTGCGGCTGCGTAATTAATGGTGGGAATATTTATGTACCGGGCAGAAGATCTGCTATGAAACTTTGTTGCGTCGCACTCTTCAACGTTTTGATATTATATTGAGCAAACAGCCGAAACCCAATGTGCAGTTGACTTATACTGATCATTATCTTTTACACATTGCTATAAGCACTAAACTATTCAACTGTATAAATAAACCACTACGCTTTTTTGAGCGGCTGTTGAAAGCCCACCAAAAGTTATATTGTACAAGTGTGCGACGCAAGGGACGATCCCATAGAAAACAAATGCCTGGTTCACAAAAACTCCTTCAACCACATCAGGTCAAAAATAGTGTTTTCTGCTGAATGATATGGTACAATTTGATGGTAAGGGCGTGGAAGAGCATTTTGGCGTTGGCATTGCGCTCAATGTAGTAAGTGGCTTTGTCGAGCTCTTCAATGATGACCTGCTGCTGGCTTACCGAAGCAATTTTGTTGAGGCGCTGCGCAAAATCTTTTTCATTATCGGGCATGGTGAGGTGGTCTCCCATTACTTTAAGCCTTATACTTTGCTCGAGCAAATGATTAAAATACAGCAACAGTTGCTTTTGTTTTTCGCGGCCGAGATCGCTTACCTGTGCTACCCATTTTACCTGTTCCGGCAGCATATTACGTATGGTGAATTTTAGCCATTCGCTTAAAAGGCCAATCCAGTCTTCTTCGCTGTGCTGCAGTAATTGAAGCGCTTCGTGGTAATTACCTTCTGCGATTGCTGCAATTTGTGTGGCTGCTTCTGGTGTTGCTTCTGTTCTTTTTTCAAGCGCTTCTTTTATCTCTGCTGTTTCGGGCAAAGGGATTTTCACCAACTGGCAGCGGGAAAGTATGGTGGGTAATATTTGCTCTTCGTTTTCGGCAACGAGAATAAAGAGTGTATCGGGTGGCGGTTCTTCGATGAGCTTTAAAAGTTTGTTGCCTTCTTTGCCGAGGTATTCTGGCATCCACATCAGCAAAATTTTGTAGCCGCTTTCGAAACTTTTAAGGTTGAGCTGGCGGATAATATCGTTGCATTCTTCGGCGGTAATATTGCCCTGTTTGTTTTCGGCGCCAATAAACTGAAGCCAGTCGAATGCATTGCCGTAAGGAGAAAGTTTGATGAACTCCCGCCATTCAGAAATGTAGTCTGTGCTTTTTGGTTTATCGCCGCTTTTTCTTGGGATAACAGGGTAAGAAAAATGAATATCGGGATGCACAAATGCGGCGGCTTTTGAATAAGCGGGTTGCTGCTGCATCCATTGATCTACTTCTTCAATGTTTTTTGGCAATTCTTTTTTTACGGGGGCTGCGGGTTCATCACCAAAAAGCGATGGGCCTGCGTTTACGGCTGGTGTTTTTGCAGAAGGTACAAGGCTGATGTATTGGGCAAAGGTTAAAGCAAGTGGTAATGCGCCGCTGCCCTCTTTGCCAAGAAAAAGCAAAGCATGGCTGAGGCGGCTTTGCTGCACCATTTCAATAAGGTGCTGCTTTACCTGTTGCTGACCAATAATGTCGCTGAACTGCATGCGGCGAAGATAAGGCTGACTGTTTTAAACGGGTGTATTAAAAAGAAAAAGGGTTGATAATTTATCAACCCTTTTTTAATTCTTTATTTGTACAGTTAATGGAGTTACTGATTAATATATTTCATCAGCTCTTCACTATCTGGTGTAACCTTACTGTCGAAATGTGCAAGCAGGTTTCCTTTTTCATCAATGATAAATTTATTGAAGTTCCATGAAATGGTTGCATCTAAAACGCCGTTCTCACTTTTATTGCAGAGGTATTTATAAATCTCAGTTGTGTTATCACCCTTAACATCAACTCTTGTGGTTAATGGAAATGTTACTTTTTTGAGTGCACAAAAGGCTTTTATTGCAGTATCCTCATGAAATTCCTGGTCGCCAAAATCTGCAGAAGGGAAACCTACAATTACCAGTTTGTCTTTGTATTGCTCGTATAATTTTTCCAATCCATCATATTGGGGAGTAAAACCACAATGGGATGCTGTGTTTACAATCAATATTTTTTTGCCTTTGTACTTCGAAAAATCTATGGTGCCGCCATCAACTGATTTTATTGAAAAATCATAAATTGTTTTTTGCGCTGTTGCTGTTTCGTCTTCTGTTTTCATTTGATTAGTGTCTTTGCCGGTTGCTGATGTGCAGGCTACAAATACAAGTGCTGCGATAAGAAGTTTCATATTGTATTTTTTTTTGTTTAAAATTCGAATTGATTTTAAGAACAGCTCAAAAGTAAAAAGGTTTGGTTAAATTGAAAGTAAAGTTTTGTTATTGTATTTCGTAACAGCCAATATCGGGGGTGTTATCGCGGGGATTACCATCGAGATCAATTGAAAGGTTGTTTGTTTTTCCTGCATTAACACAGGGTGATTCAGGCAGCAGATGAAAATCGAATTTGTTATTGGTATAATCAATTACAGCGAAAGCCGGGTCTGCATTTTGAATACTGTTGGTAAAATCAGCGGTTATTGTACTTGCAGCCTTATACAAGACATTTTCAAAGCTTAGATTGAATGTGGTATTTCCAGATTGCTGTACCGCTATTTCATCTGTAACAAATCCATCATCACCATAAAAAATCGAATTGACAAAGCTGGCAGCAAGCGGGAATGAACCGTTGTTTTCATCTGTATTGCTTACAGAAAGAACAGGGGTTTCATGAAAGAGTAAATTGCTGTTGTAAGATACTATGCTGCAGTTCGTGAAATTGTAATTACCGCCTGCAGTTATTTTTATGTTGCTTGCACAATTTGAAATTAAACAGTTGGTGGCATTTATACTGCCGTTGACTGAAAATATACCGGCTTCGGAAGCATTATCAATAATACATTGATTGATGGTTAACGCCACATTGTTATTTACTGCAGCAGTTATGCTGATCGCCTGCTTTGCATTTAATATACTTGTGTAATTAAGCACATTCCCAGTACTGCTTTCTTTAAAAATAATGCCGGGCCAGCTGCCGGGTAAGCTGTTGTAATAATCATCAAGCCTGTCGCCGCGAAAAATAATTTTACCTTCTTCTTTTTCTCCCAATGCTTTTAACGAACCATTTACATTAATGGCTGCATCCGCATGGCAGTAAACCTGCACCCCTTTATTAATAGTAAGTGTTTTGCCTTCATTTACAGTAAGTGCCCCAAGAATAACTATCGGCAAATCATTATTCCACACGGTGTCTTTTGTAATGGATGCGTTGCCCAGGAAAAGTGCATTTTGTCCGTAAGCATCTAACTGAACAAAGGACATTTTGCCGTTGTAACTGATGTGTACACTATCCTGGATAAAGAAAGGAAGATTGGTTGCATTAGCTTTTGCATTGGCAGCTACAAAAACATAGATACTGTCGTTCGGTGCTATTTCAATATTGGAGAATGATGAACCCGCCGC
>JANXWM010000107.1 GCA_025351145.1 Chitinophagaceae bacterium | reverse complement strand
ACAGTACCAGACTTCGATAGGATCAATAAATCACTGCGTAGATGGGTATCGCTGCTTTGGGCTTTTGCTCTTTTGAAGGTATGCATTGTTCACAAGTTGTAATACAACATAACGCAACGCCGCCGTTGCTGGGAGACTTCGATAAAAGATGATTAAAGTATCCGAACGTACAAGAGTGCGATGCAACCGGCGATGCCATGAAAATATATGCGTTGGCCCAAAAAATCAACTTTAAAATATGGCCTAAAAAAAGAAGTTCAACCAAATGGCTGAACTTCTGATATGCTTTTCTTCTGCAATTTAAAATGCTTTTGTACCTTATCCTTTTGGTTTGGGCAATGCTTTCCTCGGGATCATATCTTCCTTCTGTGCTGTGTTATAAACAAAGGAGGCTACAATGGTGGCTGCCTGCATAAGGTCTGCGGGAACGAGGTGGTCGTAGGTATCCATATTGGTATGGTGTGTGCGAGTAATGTATTCAATTTCATCCTGTATGAATTGAAAGCCGGGAATGCCTACTGCATCAAATGACAAGTGATCGGTACCGCCGGTATTGCCGATGGTTATTGTTTTTGTACCGAGCTCATTGAAAGGCTCCAGCCATTTTGAAAAGATGGGGCCTGCATCAGTGTTTCCCTGTAAATACACCCCGCGTATCTTACCTGTTCCATTATCAAGATTATAATAGGCTGACACTTTTGACTGTTCTGGTTTTAGCACCATATCTACAGGATCGGCAAAATGTTGTTTTACATAGCCCTTGGAACCAAGCAGTCCTTGCTCCTCACCACTCCACAGGCAAATGCGGATGCTGCGTTTGGGTTGCAGGCCTGTGGCTTTTAATATCCTTATCGCTTCCATCATTACGGCGCAGCCTGCTGCATTATCGGTAGCACCGGTGGCACCCTGCCAGCTATCCAGATGCCCGCCAATTACCACCCATTCATCTTTCAATACGGGATCGGTACCGGCAATTTCTGCCACCACATTGTATCCTTTAATGTCGTTGGGGTAAAATGTTGTTTTTATATTGGCCTCTATTTTTACCGTTTGCCCTGCAATGATCAATCGCTGCATGCGTAAATAATCGTCGCTGGAAAGCATTACCCATCCATAATCATTTACGGCATCCTTTGCATAACTGCCACCGTTTTGCACAAACACAGTACCGTCATTTCCCAAACCTCTCATGCTGATCACAAGGGCGGGTTTTTCACGCTTATAAAATTCAACCAACTGGCGTTGCAAGGCCTGGCGCTGCCGAAAGGCTAATTGTTGCGGGGTAACATCACTATTCCCGTTACGCATTGTGTCGGGTTTTTTATTGGCCATTTTATCCAGTTCTTCATCGGTGTACCTGCTACCATCAGCGGTAAAAGAAGGTTTTAAAGTATCAGTTGAATACGACATGATCACCTTGCCTTTTATTTTCCCTGAGTAATTCTGGTAGAGTTCTGTTGAATCCCTGAACCTTATCAGCATCACTTCTGCCGATGTGATTTTTTTGCCGCCATAGCTGCCTGTCCATGCCCTTGGAATGGCCACTACGGGAAAATAATAAGGAGCGGTAGCTGCGAGATAGCAACGGTTCTGCTCCCATCCCTGTCCAAAATCGCCCCAGGGCTCAAGGGCTACATTGGTGAGCCCCATTTTTGTTAATTCATCCTTGGCCCAATTGGCCGCCCTGAAAAAACCGGGAGAATTGGTTAACCTTGGGCCACTTGCATCGGTAAGGTGAAAAGCGATATCCATCACTTTGGAATTGCTGAGCCCTTCTTTTTTTATTTTGTCAGTGGCATCGTTTTGTGAAAAGACTGCACTTATAAATCCACAAAAAAAAGAGAACAGAATGATTTGTTTTTTCATAAACAATTTTTTGTGAATGAAAGATAAGTTGTTGTTGAAATAAAAAATAATTTAAATCATTTCTATCATCGTAGCCAACTGTACTCTGATTTGTTTTTTGTTTTCGCTCCTATCTACGCTTAGGTAAAAGCTGCATGGAATTACTACAGTACAAGAGTGCGACGCAAGTAAAGCTGAAATATGTTTTTTAGTGCGGACCAAAAAATTATAAACCAGTAATTGTAAACTCTGTTCTTCTATTGGTTGCACGGCCTTCTTCTGTAGTATTGTCTGTAACAGGTTTTGAAGAGCCAAAACCTTTCCATGTTAAGCGTTTTGCATCAATGCCTTTGCCTGTAAGATAAGTAGCAACAGCCTTTGCACGGTCGAGGGAGAGCTGCATATTTTTTGCATCTGTGCCTGTGTTATCAGTGTGCCCGCTGATGAGCACTTTAATGTTTTCATTATCGGTCATGAGTTGCAGCAGTTTATTTAATTCAATTAAACTTACAGGTTGCAGTTGGGAAGAATTAAATTCGAAGAGGATGTTTTTTAAAATGCCGGTAGCATTCATTGCTATTGGTTGCAGCGAAATATTTTTTATGTAGGTACTGTCGGCATCTTTTTTACTTAACTCAAATATGTCGCTGTAAAATAAATAACCTTTCCTGTTTACACTAAAAGTATAGTCTTTGCCAACAGGTAAGGTTATAAAATAAAAACCTGTTTCATCCGTTTGCAATTTAGTAATTGTTTTTTGGGTATTATTATCAATCAGCTCCACCGTGCAGGGAATATTCTTGTTTGTTGCGGCATCAGAAACGGTGCCTTGTACATATAATGTTCTGGCTGGTCTTATATCTTTTCGCAGTTGAAATTTATAAAGATCGAGGCCGCCTCTTGTATCCGCACGGTCGCTTGCATAGTAGGCTGTAACAGCGTCTGCCGCAATAAATAAACTTCCTTCGTTTTCTATTGTGTTAATTGGATAGCCC
>JANXWM010000237.1 GCA_025351145.1 Chitinophagaceae bacterium | reverse complement strand
CTTCTGCACAACCAAAAGATAATGTAAACCCGCTGCCTCCATGGCCATAGTTGTGAATGATATTGGCACCAGGTTCTCTTTCTAATCGAATCTCGGGCCGGTAAGGTCTTAAACCTGCCCAGCTTCCAATTACTTCCTGTTGCTTTAACCCCGGAAAAACTTTATACGCGTTATTTAACAGACGTTCAATCGTTGCAGGTTCTGTTGTTTCTGTTGCAACCATTTCTTCATAAGTACCACCGACAATAATGGCATCCTGGCGGGGAACAACATACAAAGGCTCTTCATTGTCAAGATAGATATTCATGCCTTCTTTTGGTGCGAGTAATGCAACCTGCCCACGCACAGGAATTACAGTATTATCATTACATAATTGTCTTGCCCCCAAAGCAGAACAATTGATTACGATATCATAATCATGGGCAAGATCATTTAAATCAGTGATCTCTTTTTCAATAAACTTAACGCCGCTTTGTGTAAGCTGCTGCTGCAAATACGGGAGAAAAATTTGAGTCTCAATTAAAGGTACGGTAATATCATAACCTTTTGCAATGCCTTGCTGCAACTCTGTTTCAGCCATTACCCGCAGGGAGCCGGCGGGCATAAAATCTATCCAGATAGGATCCTCATCTTCCAGGTTTTCCCTTAAAGCTTTAATAAGGTGCTGCATACTTATACCGGTTTCGGGCATTGTGGCGAATGACTTGTAATATTCATAACTTGTATTGCACCACCCAACCCCTCTCTGATCATTTCTTATATGATATGGAAACCAAAACGCTGCCGCTTTGTTGCTGGTAATATTGGGCGAAAATGCTTTTGCATAAATAGTAATACCGTAACCTTCGTCCTTTAAAAGATAGGCTGTTGACATACCGCTGATGCCTGCCCCGATGATTGCAATATTTTTACTCATGATAAATTTGTGAGGAATAAAATTATGTGTTTTAAATGTTTGCGCAAGATGCATTAAAATTGAATATAAGGGGCTGTTGAAAGCTCAAAAAAATTCTGCAGTACAAGTGTGCGACGCAAGGAATGCTTCATAATAATTCTGCAGCCCGGCCCATAAAAATAAAAACCCCGGTTCATAAAATATAAACCGGGGTAAAATATTATGGTACAACTTATTTTTTCTTTGTTGCTTTAAATGTTCCGTTGGGCTGAATGAATGACAAATCGGTTACTTCATTTTTATCGTTTACACTGAACTGCACGAAATAGCCTGTTACCACTTTTAGTTCAAATTTATTTTTATCAACAGGTATCAATTCATAGTCGGGCTGGCCGGGCACCACAACGTACAAAGTTTTATCGCCTTTAATATAAGTGGTAACTGTGGCACCGCTTAAATCGTACTCACCAACATATTTTTGAAGGCTGTCTTTTGTAACCTCTTTTGGTTTGGGTGTTTTGGTAAACTCAATGGGTTTGAGACCAGGCTCAAAATTGATTAGCAATGTTTTTACATCTCCTGCAACCGTCATCTGGAACTGCATTGGATCACTTTTATCGGCAGTATCATAAATGCCTTCTTTGCTTTTTTCTATGGGTGAAAACGCATCGTAAGTATAATGTTTAAGCCACCATATATGCGAACCAACATAAGCAAAAAGTGAATCGTCTTTGGCCGCAACTTCAAGCGTACCGTAGCCTTTGTTATTGTAGAGCCCTTCGTAATCTTTTAAAGCATGCGTGGGCTTAGTATCTTTTTTAAGATTTTCGGTTGCCGTTTTTTCTGCTTCTTTTGCTGCAGCCTTTCCTTTGTCGGCAGCGTTTTTAAGATCGGTATCCCAGTCAAAATATCTAAGGCCAAGCATTCTGTCGGCTATTAAATTTCTAACGATTGAAGGAACAGTTGAACCATTCTGGTTGCACAAAACGATGATGCCAATACTATCTGTTGGGAAGAAGCAGGTGCTTGCAGAAAAGCCATCAATATTGCCGCCATGCTCCACACGGTAATGGCTTTTATATGAGGCAAGGAACCAACCAAAACCATAGTTCGCAAATTGAATATCTGGTTTTTCAACAGTAGGAACGCCGCTTGCAATAACCATTTGCGAACTCATGGCATCTTTTACATAACTGCCTGGAAGAATTTCTTTGCCATTGTATTTACCGCCATAGATCCAGGTGGTAACCCATTTGGCCATATCGTTTACACTGCTGTTAATACTGCCCGCAGGTGCCATAGTGCCTATGTTGTAATAATCAGTTCTGTGTATAATGCTATCCTTCTGCACATCGTAACCAAAAGCTTTGTCGCTGCTGCTCATCCAGTCTTTTAAACCAAGCACAGAAGAACTCATGCCGAGAGGATCAAAAATTCTTTCCTGCACATTTTGTTCCCAGGATTTGCCGGTAAGTTTCTCGGCAACTGCACCCTGCATCATAAACATAAAATTATTGTACTGCCATTTTTCGCGAAGGCCCGCTGTGGGTTCCATGTATTGTATGCGCTGCATAATAGAATCTTTTGAAGCCGTGCTGAAATAGTACCAGCTAAAATCGTGGCGTGGCAAACCCGTGCGGTGGCACATCATGTCGCGAAGGGTAATATGACTGTTCATGTCGTCGTTATAAAACTTTAATTGCGGTACATAATCACGAACCGGTTTATCAATATCCACTTTATCTTCTTTTTGCAGCATACCAATTACAGAAGCTGTAAAAGCTTTTGTACAACTGCCAATAGCGAACAGTGTATTTGGCGTTACAGGCACTTTGTTTTCGTAGTCTTTAAACCCAAAACCCTTTGAATAAACTACTTTATCTTTTTCAACTACAGCCACGGCGAAACCCGCAGCGTGCCAGTCTTTCAGCACCCTTGCAAAAGCAGTATCAAGGCCTGCAAAGCGTTTGTCTTCGGTTGATTTATTTTGCTTTTGCGCAAAAGTTCCTGTGCAAATTGTACATAATAAAATCGTAATAATCCTTTTCATATTTTCATTTTTTTTTAGCCAGTGGTGAGCGGAGCCGAACCATTGAATTACTATAAAGCTTTGCTTGCGTCGCACTCTTGTACATTCTGATTATTTATTCAGCTTTTCCCACACACAGTATTAACAGAATATCAGTTGCAGAATAATAATGAATATTACAAAACTAATGATGATTGTTTTTTCTTCACCAGTTTTATTACAACAACAAACAGTTGTATTTATTGTTTTTTCCGTTCCGTAGGAACGATATATCGGTAGCTTCAAAACAATTATTTTTTTTCCCGTTCCGTAGGAACGGTAGGTGTATAGTAATTAATCAATTAGTTCTTTGAAAGTATATCGTTCATCAAATTTTATTTCAAATGCTTTCAGGAAGGCAATATATTCCTCCAGAAATGTTTGTTTAAGATGATGTTTCTCCTGGTTTTGAATATATTGTATTACATTATGCACATGGCTTTTAGAATAAGAGAACGCCGCAAAGCCATCCTGCCATTCAAATTTATTTCCGGTGAGATCCCAATCATTAATCCATTTAGAACTTTCAGATTTTACAACCTGGATCAGTTGCGACATATTTTCATCCGGCCTGAAACCAATGAGCATGTGCAAATGATCCGGCATCGCATTAATCTGGAGCATTTTGTGCGTTTTATTTTGAATCATTCCTGTAATATATTGATGTAACCTATCTTTCCATGAGAGGTTTATTAATGCCTTGCGGAATTTTACTGCAAACACAAATTGAATATGTAATTGGGTATATGTATTTGGCATATTGCAATTATTTTATGGAATAAAATTAAGATAATCCGGGATTTTGTTTTCTAAATTGCTACCCACCTACCGTTCCTACGGAACGGGAAAAATATTGCATTGCATACATTGTTGCTACCGACATACCGTTCCTACGGAACGGAAAAATAAATTGCATTACATTTATTCTACCCACCTACCGTCCCTGAAGGGACGAATTGAATGTTTATTTTATTTTTGAAAAAGGGATATTACCAATGTGGTATAATTTCCAGTCTTTATAATCAAAATGCCACCACTCATATTCGTACACGGTAAACCCTTCGCTTTCCATGTTGGTCCTTAATAAATCCCGCATCTTTCTTTGTTCATCCGTACCACCAGTATAGTACGGATAAGAGCGTTCACTCATTTCATCATACACGCCGGTCATCGTAATTTCTTTACCGGTTTTTAAGTCGTATAAACTTAGGTCAACTGCACAGCCACGGTTATGCCTTGAGCCTTTTTTAGGGTCGGCTACAAACTTTTTATTTTCATCTGAAGTAATATCCCAGAATAATTTTGTTACGCTCCATGGCCGGTAGCCATCAAATACCAGCAGGCCATAACCCAAAGGTTTTAATTTTTCATTTACCCTTACCAAAGCCCCGGCAGCAGGGCGTTGCAGAAAAGCACGGGCTTCTGTGTACACCGGTTTGCCAACAAGATTATTGCTGGTTGCATAGCGTATATCCAGTTTAATAGTGGGATCGAGTTTAATAAGTTCAACCAAATCTGTTTGTTTAAAATCGCCTTCTTCGTGTGGCGGCTTTGCCGCACAGCCGCTTAAACAAATGCAGGTAATTGCAGATAGCAATAACAGGGCGATTGGCTGTTTCACTGATTTAAACATATTGTTTTTGGAATTAGTTGAGTTTGCTACCTAAAGTTATGCTGTACAAGAGTGCGACGCAAGGAACGATACACAAAGATTTACTGCATGGCCCATAAATGCTGTTAACTTAAAGCCTGTTCAAGGTCGGTAATAATATCTTCGATATTTTCCATACCCACACTCATTCTTATAAGGCCATCGGTAATACCGAATTGAATCCTCTCTTCTCTGCTTACCCCGTAATGCGTCATTGATGCGGGGTGAGAAACAAGCGTATCAACCGTTCCCAGCGAAACGGCACGCACACACATTTGCAGCGCATCAATAAATTTTTTTCCTGCTTCTAAACCGCCTTTCAATTCAAAACTTGTCATGGCGCCGGGGTGCCTCATTTGCTTTTTAGCAACTGCATAATCAGGATGCGATTCCAGACCATTGTAATTAACATGACCAATTGCAGGGTGCTTTAATAAAAAGTCTGTAACAGCCAATGCATTGCTGCAATGCCTGTCCATTCTAACTTCCAGTGTCTTCATTCCAAGCGTTAAAAGAAATGCATCGAAGGGATTGCTGCTGCCGCCAAGCAGCCTATGCCATTTGGTTGCTTTGGTATTCATGAAATCAATATCCCTGCCCAGCAGTACACCGCCAATGGCAGTGCCATGACCGTTTAAAAATTTGGTAGTGGAATGAAATACAAAATCAACATCATATTTAAACGGCTGCTGTAAATAAGGCGTGGCAAAAGTGTTGTCAACAGAAACAATGATGTTATGTTGCCTGGCAATTTTTGAAACAGCTTCAATATCCACACATTCAATGGTTGGGTTGGCCGGTGTTTCAATGTGCACCATGCGTATTTCCGGATGCTGGCGAATGGCTTCTTCAACTTTGTTCAGATCGCGGATGTCTGCAATTACCGGTTCAATGCCATTTTGCGGCAATACTTTATGCAGCAATTCATGCGTGCCGCCATACAATGAATAGTGCGACAGTATTTTATCGCCGCTTTTTAAATTACTGAGGAAGAGTGTCGTCATGGCAGCTTGTCCGCTTGCGTGCAGCAAGGCTTTCAACTGAAGCGGCTCACCATTTGCATTCGTTAAGTTAAATGCTTCTAATGCTGCAATAGTTTCTTCCGCAACTGTGAAAGTAGGATTGCCCCAACGGCTGTAGATATAACCTTCTTCTTTGCCGGCAAAACGGCGCATGCCCTGATCTGCAGTTTCGAATGTGAAAGTAGACGAGGCAAAGATTGGTGAAAGATGAGATGACTCAGCGAAATTTTTATCGCCGGCGTGAATGGCTGCAGAACTGATACCTTTAAACGGAAATTTTTTATTGGCCATGTGAAAATTTATTAAAGTTTAAACCGCTTAGTACTTATTTTGTAGCATCAAATGTAACCGAAAACAATGAAGGAAATTTTAGAACAATATGCATCGTATAATGTTTGGGCCAATCAAACTTTATTAAAGCCAGTACTTGCAATGGACGAAAAACTGCAGCTGCAGATTATACCCAATAGTTTCAACAGTTTGCAATCAACCTTTCTGCATATATGGGACGCAGAAAGTGTCTGGTGGCAGCGGGTAAAACTACAGGAGCAGATCATTGTTCCAAGCACAGCACTGCATCCAACTATGCAGGACATTGCAAATGGGCTGGTTGACCAAAGTAAACAATGGGAAATTTGGGTAAAACAGAG
>JANXWM010000236.1 GCA_025351145.1 Chitinophagaceae bacterium | reverse complement strand
CCTTCGAACCATAAGTTCATTTTTGCTTTTAATACTGTTGCATTTGATACAAAACTTACTTCAGCTTTATCCCATTCATTATCGGTTTTGTTTGGCGAAACGACAGCGCTGCCTAAAATATTTCCTAATGTATCCACCAGTTCAACATGCAGTTTTATGCCTGCAGAAATTTGTTTATACATCACTGAAAAATCGTAACGCAGGTCTTTTTTTATACCCATTCCTCTAAAGCCTTCATTGGTTAAACCAAGATCGCCTTTTTTTGCATTATCCACTGTAACCCTTATGAAGCGTGGGTTTGCGGAGTTTTCTTCTTTTCGGTTTACAACAATCACGGGGGGCGTTAACGCGGCATAAGGGTCGTTCTTTGCAGCAGCACGTTGTATCGTCCAACCCATGAGCGGTTTAAAAAATTCAAAGGAGCGATTCTTAACAAGCTCTGCATAAATACCGCCATCCGCACCAAGATTAATGTCTTCAAAAAATATACCCCACATGGTTGGTTGTATATCGGCCTTTGGTTCATTCACTTTTACAGTGAGTACATGTTGAGCATGCGCATTGATGAACAGCGATGTGGCAAGCATGCAACTGATCAACTTATTAATTTTCATATTGTGCAATGATTATTTGTTATCATATTTTTTCCTGACCCGGCATTTGTTTTCCATGTCATCGTCCGTTGTGTCACTCACTTGTGCGTTCGGAATATGAAGCGGCTGTTGAAAGCTGAATAAAATTACTGCAGTACAAGTGTGCGACGCAACGAAAGCCTCATTCATATTCTTCAGCCTGGCTCAAAATATTAATTCAACTCCAGCACCACCACAGAAAAAGGAGGAAGTTTTACGCTTAATGTATTAGCTTTTAAACTTGCGCCGTTAAATGCCGCGGGTGTTATTTTATTGGGCTCATCAAACGAATTGTAATTCTGCAATTTTGATGAGGTTAATATTCTTCCTGTTACTGAACTATACTGTGCTCCTTCAACATTTACTGTAATGGTTTGTGTATTTTTTGTGTCAATATTTACAAGGCTTATATGCGTTTTACCGGCAGCATCTTTTGACGCTGAAACCGATACAGCGGGCAGCTTTTCAGTGCCAAGTGTATAATCATTTGTTTTAACTGTTACAGGAATCATTGTAGCAGCCTGGTGCACATTGTACATCTCCATTACATGATACGTTGGCGTGAGTACCATCTTTTCCTTATCTGTTAAAATAACAGCCTGTAAAACGTTTACACATTGCGCCAAACATGCAATGCGAACACGGTCTGCATGGTTGTTGAAGATGTTTAATGTAACGCCTGCAATCATTGCATCCCGCATAGTGTTTTGCTGGTAAAGAAAACCAGGGTTGGTGTTGGGCTCAACATCGTACCAGCCGCCCCATTCATCAACAACCAATGCAATCTTTTTTTGCGGATCATATTTATCCATAATGGCAGCATGTTTTGTTACCAGTTCTTCCATATTCAACGCACTCTTCATGGTGGCGAAATATTGTTCTTCTGTAAATTTTGTTGCAGAACTTTTATGGTTCCATTCAATTACAGAATAGTGGTGCATGGCAACGCCACCCAACATATTACCGGGGATATTTTTCATCAATGTTTCTGTCCAGTTATAATCTGCATCACTTGCGCCGGATGCAATGCGGGTAAGGCCCCCGGTGTTTTCCCAGTCGCTTATAAATGTTGTGTATTTACGATATTCATCTGCATAATATTCGGGTTTCATATTACCGCCGCAACCCCATGCTTCATTGCCAATGCCCCAGAATTTTACTTTCCATGGCTGCTCTCTTCCGTTCTGTTTGCGCAGATCGCTCATTGGGCTTTTGCCTGCAAAATTTGTGTACTGTACCCAGTCTGCAAGTTCCTGAACTGTACCGCTACCAACGTTGCCGGAGAGGTATGGTTCTGCACCAAGTAACTCGCACATGTTTAAAAAATCGTGTGTACCAAAACTGTTGTCTTCGGTAACGCCGCCCCACCATTTGTTTACCATTGTTGGGCGTTTATCTTTTGGACCAATGCCGTCCTTCCAGTGATAAGTATCTGCAAAGCAACCGCCCGGCCAGCGCAGGTTTGGGATCTTTAATTTTTTTAATGCATCAACAATATCATTGCGTACACCGTCTGTGTTAGGAATGTTTTTACTGGTATCGCCTACATAGAAACCATCATAGATGCAATGACCCAAATGCTCTGCAAAGTGGCCGTAAATGTTTTTGTTAATGGTTGTCTTTGCCGCGGAAGTGTTTAGTGTAACGGTTGTTTGACTGAAAGCGGCAGCATACGCAAATAATAGAATTGTAATTAATGACAGGCAATTCCTTTTCATAATCGTTTTCGTTTTAATGCAATTTAGTGTATAAAGAAACAGGAAACTAAAATAAGTGTTATTCAGACAATTATTAAATTTTCTTTTGTACCGGGCGATATTTCTTTGCTGATCGCCTGTTGCGTCGCACTCTTGTACTGAAGAAAGCAGGGCAGCAGGGCAAAGGGGCAATAGGCAAAGAGCAGGCCGCAATTGCTCCAAAATGTTCCGAACGTACAAGAGTGCGACGCAAGGAACGATTCATTCCTATTCTTCAGCCCGGTTCCAAAAAAAGTCTGAACATAGTTGGTGTATATCATTCTGGGCTTATGAGTATTTAATTTTTACCGGTTAAATACAATAATTCAATGCCCGAATTGCAGTAATAAACCTTAACGTAAAAAAGTTAAAAATGGCTTTTGTAAACTTAAAGTAAGATATTAAAGCCTTTTATTCATTATAAAACCGTACTTTCGAATTAATATAAATATTCATTTGTTCTACTGTTATTCCTCTGTTTGCATATTGAAATTATTCGATTTTTATTTAACATGTCTACAGTACAAGATTCAGCGGTTCAATTAGTCCGACAATTTTTTTTATGCCTAATGTAAAGTTTGCCAACAACGACCGCTTTTTTTTCCAGTCAGTAAAGAATTCAGTAGAAAATTATTTTCTTGAAAAGAAAATAAAAAAAACAGGTAACTGGAAACTGTATTTAAAGCCTATAATCCTTTTCCCACTGGCAATAGTTTTATATCTCGTTATGCTTTTTGTAGATTATTCAGCGCTTGCGGGTGTTCTAATCTGCATTTTATTTTCACTCGTTTTGGTGAGTATTGCTTTTAACGTGATGCACGATGCATGCCATGGCACATTCTCAAGCCGTAAATGGGTAAATGAAATTATGGGCCTTACTATGAATGCCCTGGGTAGCGATGCCTTTTTATGGAAGATTAAACATAATATTATTCATCATACTTATACCAATGTTGATGGCGTTGACGATGATATGTCAAAAAGCCCCGTACTGCGCATGTGCCCCCAGCAAAAATGGCTGCCGGTTCACAGGTTTCAGTTTATCTATATGTTTGTTCTGTATTCCTTAAGTACGATTTTCTGGTTACTAGTATTCGATTTTCAGAGATATTTCAATAAAAAATTGTACACTACACCCATCACCAAAATTGAGCCCAAAGAGCATATTATTTTTTGGGCAGGTAAAATCTGTTATATTATTTTTTACGCTGTAATTCCCATTATTGTTGTGGGCTGGCTTCCCTGGCTTATTGGTTTTCTTATCCTTCATGTTACGATGGGTTTTACGCTCACCATTGTCTTTCAACTGGCGCACATAGTAGAAAAAACAAGTTTTGAACAGGCGGGTGAAGAACCAAAAATAATCAATAATGATTGGGCTATACACCAGGTTATGACTACTGCTGATTTTGCACCTAAAAGCAAAACAGTAACATGGCTTGTAGGTGGGTTAAATTTTCAAATTGAACACCATCTTTTTCCAAGGGTTAGCCATGTGCATTACCCGGCGTTAAGCAAAATTGTTAAGGAAGAATGCAGAAAATACAACCTGCCTTATCATTATTACCCAACCACTTCCAAGGCCATTGCCTCTCATATACGTTTTATGACTAAGCTCGGAAAGAAAAGCTTTACTGGATAATTAAGGCTTTATTGCAACTGTCTGTATTGCTTAAGAAAAGCTCCTTCAGAAGAATGAGAAGTATTTGTTACCCCGGCTTACGGTAGCTATGAAGCGTTCCTTGCGCACTCTTGTACCACCAATATGCTATTCAGCCCGAACAGCATATTGGCAGCTTTGCTTAATAACGGGTATAAGGGTATAAGTAATCAGGTTAGCAGCAAATCCCCAAAGCAACACATAATTTATTTTGGTTACAAACACTATAAATATCTAAGCGGGAAATGGATATTTATTTATGCTTTAAACCAGGATAATGATCTATCGTTTCAAA
>JANXWM010000205.1 GCA_025351145.1 Chitinophagaceae bacterium | reverse complement strand
AAACTGGACAAAAAAGAATGCTGATCTTTTTTATTTTAAGCAAAAGGAAAATATAATTGCTATTCCTTCCGTATTTAATCACGATGTTGCTTTGTTGCAAAAACATTTGTACCTGCGCAAAGCCGGTATAAATATTGGCGTAATAAAAGGCAAAGACATTGTTCCTGATCATGAACTGGCATTAAGCCTTTTGCTTGAAGAAACTATTCCCCGAATTGAATTAAATTATGCTGATGCAATTCAATACTTGAAAAAGAAAGAGGTTGTTTTAGAAAATGCAGAGAAGGGCTGGGCCGTTATCACATATTATGGATTACCACTTGGCTGGGTAAAAGTTTTACACAACAGGGTAAATAATTATTACCCGATTGAGTGGAGAATTTTAAAAGATTAATTTTACCCGCTTTTTATTAATAATATTACCGATGAAAAAAATAGTTTTACTATTCTTGTGTTTTTTATCTTTTAATGCTTTTGTATTTGCACAAACTGTTAAATACACAACCCACACCATTGCACAGGGCGAAACACTTTCTGCAATTGCAGGCAAGTATCACAGTACCGTGGGTGATATTATGCGCTTAAATGGGATGAATTCAAAAAGTGTATTAAAGATTGGAGAAAAAATTAAAATCCCTGTTACCAGCAAAACTGAAAAAAACAAAACTGCTGCAACACCTGTGGCCCCGGTAGCTGTTGCTTCTAACACAGGCAAAGCAGTGCATATAGTTCAGGCACATGAAACACTTTACGGCATTAGCAAAAAATATGGCGTTACTATTGATCAGCTTAAGCAATGGAACAATCTTCCTGGTGCTAATTTGGAAGTTGGCCAGCAATTAGCAGTAAGTGCAGATGGTGTTGCAACTGTTGCTGTAAATAAAAAAGAAACAATAAGTAAGACCGCTGTAACGGCACAGGAAACCGTACGGACCCCTGAGAAAATTGATGCTGTTAATGAAGCACCTGGCCCCGGTATTGCCAATAAAGTAAATGAACCGCCTGTAGTAGTGCCTGCCACCAATACAAGCAATACAGCCGTACAAAATAAAGTTGCAGCAGCGGCTGCAAAGGATGGCAGCGACAGTTATTTTGCAAATGACTTTATTGCAGAGGCAGGTAAAAGAGTAAACGAAGCAACCGGCGAGGCAATGACTTTTAAAACCGCCAGCGGATGGCTCGATAAAAAATATTATATACTAACCAACGCTGTTCCGGCGGGCAGTATTGTTAAGATTTCTGCAGATAACGGGAACAGTATTTATGCAAAAGTTTTGTGGACGCTCGACGATATGAAACTTAACAAGGGCCTTACATTCCGCATAAGTGAAGCGGCGGCGGCGGCACTAAGTGTTGCTGAAAACAAATTTAATTTAACGGTAAACTTTCACGAGTAAAAAATATTAAAATGAAACAGCTTATTATTTTATTTAACAGCATTATACTTTTTGCCTGCATTGCCACAGCACAAAATAAAGATGTAACAGCCGAAACATTTCAGAAAGATTTAGCAGCACCCAATGTGCAAATACTTGATGTACGAACCCCCGGTGAATACCAGGCAGGGCATATAAAAAATGCGCTGCAGGCCGATTGGCTGCAGCAGGATCAATTTAAGGACCGCATACAGTATCTCGACAAAACCAAACCCATCCTGGTATACTGCGCAAGTGGCGGCCGCAGCGGCAAGGCGGCACAATGGCTCGCGCAAAACGGCTTTCAGAATATAGAAAATTTAAAGGGTGGTTTTACGCAATGGAAGCTGGAAAACAAACCTTTCGAGGGCCCTTCTGATATTCCCCAAATTTCCATGAAAGACTACGAAGCATACACACATTCTTCCGGCGTTGTGCTTATAGATTTTGGTGCTGAGTGGTGCCCGCCGTGCAAAAAAATGCTTCCTGTAATTGAAGCTTTGCAAAACGAATTTAAAGGCAAATTTAAACTGGTAAAAATTGATGGCGGCATCAATATCAACGTAATGCAGCAATTAAATGTGGCAGCTTTACCCACATTTATTGTTTATAAAAAGGGTAAAGAAGCCTGGCGTAAACAGGGCATTACAGAGAAAGAAGAACTTGTAAAACAATTAAGCAATTAATTTTTTTTGAGCCGGGCTGAAGACCAATATTCATCGTTCCTTGCGTCGCACACTTGTACTGAAAATTTCTATTCAGCTTTCAACAGCCGGCGAGCCGTAAAATAATCTCATTCTTCTTTGTGTATGTTTTTCGTGCTAAAGCTGTTCGTTTTTATAAGCAAAGCTCCACTATGCCGAGTAGAATTACAGAACGTACAAGGGAGTGACACAAGAGACGATGATAGTAGCAATGCAGATGGCAAATAAAAATAAAAAACTGTGATACTTGCTGCAATTACGCAAACCTGAAACCCCGCAAAAAATCCGCGGTCTTTATACGCTTCTTACCTTCAAGCTGTATTTCTGTGGCGTGGATGAAGCCATTGCTGCAGGCGAATTTTAGAAATGTTTTACCATCGGTATGCGCAGACCCTGGCTCGTATGAATGCTGGGAAATTTCTTTTTTACTGCGGTAAATTTTAAGCATCTTATCATGCAAAAAACCAAAGGCGCCGGGGTAGGGCGAAAGACCGAGGATGAGATTGTGAATTTCATCCGTAGTCTTTGTCCAGTCTATCTTGCAGGTCTCGGTAAATATTTTCGGGGCATGCTTTAGTTGCTGCAAATTAGTCTCTGACTGATTCATTTCATTGATGGTTCCATCAACAAGTTGAGTGATGGTTTTTACAAGCAGGGCGGCGCCAATTTCCTTCATGCGGTCGTGCAGTTCTCCTGCAGTTTCGTCATTGCCGATATTTATTTTTTCCTGCAAAAGAATATTGCCGGTATCTATTTCCTGCTGAAGTTTAAAGGTAGTAACGCCGGTTATTTTTTCTCCATTAATGATGGCCCAATTAATGGGTGCTGCACCACGGTATTGGGGTAAAAGTGAACCATGAACGTTGATGGTTCCAAGCGGTGGCATATTCCAAACAACTTCCGGCAACATGCGGAATGCAACCACACATTGCAGATTGGCATTGAGTGATTTTAATGATGCTAAAAAATCCTGATTTTTTAATTTCTCCGGCTGCAAAATGTGCAGGCCTTTTTCAAAAGCATATTTTTTTACGGCACTTTCTGTAAGTTTCATTCCACGCCCGGCAGGTTTATCTGGTGCTGTAATAACTCCAACAATATTAAAACCCTCTTCAACCAAAGCATGGAGTGATGCCACCGCAAATTCGGGTGTGCCCATGAATACGATGCGCAGTTTTGAAGCAGAGTTTATATTATTTGAATGTTGCATTTCGTTCATGCTGCAAATGTACGTGAACGGTATTGTTGACATGTCAGGAGCCGGGTTTGAAGTCGGGATATAACAGGTATTTCTTACGTATTTTTTTAAAAGCATCAAGTTTTGGCTGCCAGCTTTTTTTTATTTCTTCTTCTGTTTTACCATCTTTTATTTGCTGCATTAATTCGCTGTTACCTGCCAGTTTATTAAAGAAATAATCAGGTGCTTTAGCATCGAATTTTTTGGGTTTAAGGAAGAAATTCTCCTTATCTGGAAATAGCCGGTAAGCCTGCAAGAGCCATTTAAGCTGAATAGAAGAACTGCTCTTTACTGTATCGAGTCGCCAGCCATAGCACAGCTTATCTTTAAGTTTGGGATCTGCGGCACCAGAGTTGGCTTTTGGTGTAAAAGCAAATAAAGTATCGGGCAGTTGGGGATTTCCAAAAATCTGGAAAGGATGATCGGTTCCGCGGCCTTCGCTCATTACGGTGCCTTCAAAAAAACAGGTAGAAGGATACCAGTAAATGGCGCTCATATCGGGCAAATTGGGAGATGGTTTTACAGGCAATATGTACCTGCTGCTGTGCGTATAATTTTTACAGGGAATAACGGTGAGTTTAAAATTGAGGTGTTCTTCTTCAAAACCAAGCACCTCGCCAAGTGAAATGTTGCCGTCTTGTTTGCGGGCATATTTCCAGGGAATCCATTTTTCGCCAAGCAGCATTTTGGCATATTCACCCACAGTCATTCCATACACAACCGGAACCTGCTGCATACCAACAAAGCTAGAATAAGCACTGTCCAATACAGGGCCATCCACATAAAAACCGTTGGGGTTTGGGCGGTCGAGAATCATAAGCGGCAGGTTGTTTTGTATGGCACTTTCTATAAAATACTGGAGGGATGAAATGAATGTGTAAAAGCGAACGCCTACATCCTGAATATCGAAGAGTAAAATATCTACATCATTCATGTCGGCAGGGGTTGGCATTAACTTGCTTCCATAAAGTGAAATAACGGTAATGCCTGTAGCTGAATCAATATATGTTTTAACGCTTTCGCCGGCACCGGCTGTTCCGCGAAAGCCATGCTCGGGGCCAAATATTTTTGTGATGTTTATGCCGAGTTTTTTTAAAGTATCAACCAGGTTTATATTACCAACCATGGAGGTTTGGTTGGCGAAAATTGCCACACGTTTGCCTTTTAGTAATGGTAAATATTGAGCAGTTTGATATGCGCCGGGAAGAATTGGCGATAGACCAGACGGCGAATGTTTTGAGGTTGGATATTTTGTTCGCTGCTGATTGTTTGCTACTTCGTTCTTTTTGCTTTGGGCGTTTGCTGCATTAAGAATGAGGGCCAAAAAAAAGAATAAAAAAATCTTTTTCATTTGTAATAATTATGCGGCGGAAAGTTAACCAAAAATAGTTGCCACTAAAGCATTATCAACTTATCTTGCCGCCGGTTGCAGGTTATTTTTTTTCTTCGTAATTGTATTTTTGCAGCGCATTCTTAAGTTTTTGCAGAAAGCAGCACGCCTTTGCTCAATAGAATTGATACAGTACAAGGGTGCGACGCAAGTAAAGTTGAAATGAACACTAAAGCCGGGCTACCAAAAATTACTTTAATAAAAAATTTTAGACATGAGACAAGTGAAAAGTGGTGATACAATAAAAGTACACTATCATGGAAAATTAGCTGATGATACCACATTCGATTCTTCTGAAGGCCGCGAACCGCTTGAATTTGAAGTGGGTGCGGGTATGATGATACCGGGTTTCGACAGCGGCGTACTGGGTATGGCTGCCGGTGAAAAGAAAACCCTTGTGATAGCTGCTGAAGAAGCATACGGACCAGTGCAGGACGAAATGTTTATGGAATTCCCTATTGACCGTTTCCCTCCTGATATGAAGCCTGAACCTGGCATGGCACTCAATATGACCGATGGCCAGGGACAGCAGTTTCCGGTTGTAATTGCGGATGTAAAAGAAGAAGTGGTGATACTGGATGCCAACCACCCGCTTGCTGGTAAAGAACTGGTATTTGACATTGAATTGATGGAAATTGCTGGCGGCAAATCATTAATTATTATGCCTTAAAATAATTTGAACTTCATAAAAAGCCCGGGCAAAATTGTCCGGGTTTTTTTATCGCAAATTTTGCAAGGGATTTTTTTGAACCCGGCAATAGATTTTTATGGCATCGTCTGTTGCGTCGCACACTTTTACTGCGGAATATAACTGAGCTTTTAACTGCCAATACAGCCAACAGCAAAATCCGGTTTTTCTTTTTGTAATACTCATATAAATTCCAATTCATTTAAATTGCGAACTTAATACCTGATACAATGGAAGAATACATATTTACAGCCACAGAAAGGTTTATGCATTATGTAACCATAGATACCCAAAGCGACCCGCAAAGCAATAGACACCCAAGCACCGAAAAGCAAAAGAATTTAAGCCGTATTTTGGCTGAAGAACTGCTGGCAATTGGTTTAGCAGATGCAGAAACAGATGAGTTTGGTTACGTGTATGCAACCATTCCTTCGAACACAGATAAACAAGTTCCTGTAATTTGTTTTTGCAGTCATGTAGATACAGCCCCCGATTGCAGTGGCAGCAATGTAAAACCCATACTGCATAAAAAATATAGTGGAGAAGACATTGTATTGCCAGATGATGCTTCACAGATAATAAGTACAAAAGATTACCCATATTTAAAGGATCATATTGGGCAGGATATAATAACCGCAAGCGGGTTAACACTGCTTGGTGGCGACGATAAAAGCGGTGTAGCCATCATTATGGATATGGCGAATTATTTGATTAAGCATCCCGATTTAAAGCATGGGACTATAAAAATATTATTTACTACAGACGAAGAGGTTGGGAAAGGAACAGCCAAACTTGACCTTGCAAAACTTGGAGCAGATTTCGCTTATACACTGGATGGCGGTGAAGCAGGTACTTTTGAAGACGAGACATTTAGTGCTGATGGGGTAAGAATTATCATCCACGGAGTAATTGCACACCCGGGATATGCAAAAAATAAATTAGTAAATGCATTAAAGATTGCTGGGGAAATACTGGCCGCCTTACCTAAAAATGAACTTGCACCCGAAGTAACCGATGGAAGGGAGGGCTTTATACATCCTGTTGCTGTTAACGGCATTGCTGAAAAAGCTGTAATCGAATTTATCGTACGCGATTTTGTAACAGAAAAATTGGCAGATCATGAATTGCTATTAAAATCTATTGCAGAGAACGTGTTGAAAAGCTTTTCAAAAGCCAGTATGCAGTTTGAAGTTTGGGAACAATACAGGAATATGAAAGAGATTTTAGATCAATATCCACAAGTTGCGGCATACGCAAAAGAGGCATACGAATGCACTGGATTAAAAGTAAGGAGCGAACCAATACGCGGTGGTACGGATGGGAGCCGCCTGAGTTTTATGGGTTTACCATGCCCCAATATTTTTACAGGTATGCAGGCAATTCACAGTAAACATGAATGGATTGGCGTAAGTGATATGGAGAAAGCAGTAAAAGTTTTGGTGGAGCTGGCAGGGGTATGGAAAAGAAAAAGTTAAAAAATAAGAAACCTGAACTCAGTATTTATCTCAGCATTGCTTCTTACTTTTATTCCTGTATCTAAAATTCTATATATTTTAAATATTTGATGCCCTGTTTCGCCATTGATCTTTTAATTTGGAAATATCTATGAACAGGTTTTAATTAATCAGGTGATTTTATTCTTCCAGCCGTTGATATAAATTGATGGGTATTAAATATTAATATTCGGAATTTATGCTATACTTTCGTCCTGAATCGATATTTGTTATAAGCAGATATAAGTTGATTATTAAACTTATCAAGCATGGTTCTAGTTGCAGCCGGGATGTTCATTGCTTATTTAGTTACTTTCTTTTTAATGCCTTTTATCATTAAAATTGCCAGAATTAATAAGCTTTTCGATATTCCAGATGAAAGAAAAACACATACATATCCAATTTCTTCCCTTGGAGGGATAGGTATAGTAGCGGGCCTCTCAATAAGTATTTTGCTTGTGTCAGATTTTAAACTGGGTGATTCAGAATTTCAGTATTACCTGGCAACATTCTTTATTATTTTTATTCTTGGAGTTATTGATGACATTTTTGTTCTGCGTGCCTGGAAAAAGGTAATGGGGCAAATACTTGTATCATTAATACTTACTTATAAAGCCCACCTGGTAATTACTAACCTGCAGGGACTTGGTGGTTTACACGAAATTGAAAATATTTTCAGTTACCCGCTTACTTTCTTTACTATTATCTTAGTAATTAATTCGTTTAACCTTATGGATGGTGTTGATGGCTTAGCTGCTTCCGTGGGTTTAGTTGCTTCTTTTGCATTTGGGTTATTTTTTTATGTGAATAATAATTTACCATATGCTATTCTCAGTTTTTCGTTGGGCGGGTCTTTATTAGCATTTCTAATGTTTAATTTTCCACCTGCCAAAATTTTTATGGGCGATTCTGGTTCTATGCTCATTGGTCTTGTAAACGCTATTCTTTTTGTAAAATTTATTGAAACAGGAAATACAGTTACCAGGTTTCCGGTTTCTTCTCCAATTGCAGTTGGATTTGGGATTTTATTAATACCGCTTCTTGATGTTTTAAGAGTATTTATTATTCGCCTTACAAAAGGCGTTTCACCTTTTGAACCAGACAGGAACCATCTTCATCACCTTTTGTTAAATAAAGGGTTTTCTCATACAAAAGTTACGCTAACATTGATGATTTCGGCTTTATTTTTTAGCGCATTTTCATTTTATATACAATCGCTTGATATAAATCTTATTGCTTTTATTCTTGCTTCTATGTTTTTTGCAGGGGTTTTTACTATAAAATATTTTGCTACTCAACCGAGGCATTTACATGTTGTTGGGGCAGGCGAAGCAACTTCAACGGGTAATTTAAGCGATACCAAAGTGCTTACTTTATACCGCTCTAATGAAAATGCAGTTGTAAAAGAAGAGTAACCCATTTTTATCTGCACTATATTTTTTTGATTTTATATTTTTTTCAAAATTTTGGGTCAGAGTTATATTGTGGGGACTAAAGCTAAATTTGTAAGAAAGCAAATAGCTTGGACAAAGAAATAATCAGTAATTTTTTACCTGAAGGCTTATTAGCCCACTTTGCGATAATGAATGTAATAATGCTTGGAGATG
>JANXWM010000171.1 GCA_025351145.1 Chitinophagaceae bacterium | reverse complement strand
GTCTTAATATAGAACTTCAAAGCCTGATCGGCGAGTAAAACCAATATGATTAAAAAAGCTACATGCTTACCTTTCACTGTATAAAATTTTGCGGCAAAGATAAGGGAATTGAATACTGTTCGCCAGAACTTAACAAATGCTTTAAAGGCAGGATATATCGCTTTTTATATTTGAAACGGTGAAGGTTTGTGAAGTGTCTTTTTGTCTTTTCACAGCTGCCCATAGATATACAGATAAAGTGCTTGCGACGCAAGGAACGATGCCATCATAACTTCAGCCCGTATTATCTTTAATTTTAGTGAGATAAGAATATCGCCACTGATCACAAAGTGCAGCTGGCTTAATCAATTTATTTAATTTCGGCTTTTAATAAACCATTTATGAAAATAATATCGTTCATTCTGCTGTTTACATCTTGCGTACTTTTCTCCTGTGCACAGCAAAACAGCAGCGGGTACACTAAAATTGAAAGGATGGTTCCCATGCGTGATGGCGTGAAGTTGTTTACTGCCATTTATATTCCCAAAAACACGGAAGAAAAATACCCCATTCTTATGGAGCGTACGCCCTATTCTTCTGCGCCTTACGGAGAAAATAATTTAAAACGTAACCTTGGGCCAAACCCATTGTTTGCAAATGAAAATTACATTTTCGTTTACCAGGATGTGCGTGGCCGCCACATGAGCGAAGGGCAATTCCAGGAAATGACACCAGCTATCGATGACAAGAAAAGCAGCAAAGATGTTGATGAAAGCAGTGATACTTATGACACGGTTGACTGGCTTTTAAAAAACATAGAAAATAACAATGGCAAAGTGGGTATCTATGGTATCTCTTACCCCGGCTTTTATGCCTCAGCTGCTTTGCCAAATGCACATCCCGCTATTAAAGCAGTTTCGCCCCAGGCGCCTGTTACGGACGAATTTGAAGGTGATGATGCTTACCACCGGGGCGCTTTTTATTTAATGGATAATTTCAGCTTCCTTAATTTTTTTGATGCCCCAAGGGATAGCCCCCGGCAAAAAAATCCAGGGGTAAACGAAACAATAGATATTGAAGATGCATATAACTTCTACTTAAAAACAGGCGCATTAAAAAACTACAATGAGCTTTACTTTCATAACCAGAGTAAAATATGGAACGAATACCTTGCCCACAGCACAAACGATGCTTACTGGCAGGCACGCAATATTCGCCCACACCTTACCAATATAAAGCCGGCAACACTTTTAGTAGGCGGCTGGTTCGATGCTGAAGATATGTTTGGATCCCTGCATACTTATGAAGCCATTGAAAAGCAAAACCCCGTTAACGACAACAGGATCATCATGGGGCCATGGACACACGGTGCCTGGGAAAGGCACGACTGGAGCAATTTTGATACCTATTCTTTTGGCAGCAATACCAGCGCTTATTTTCAAAAAATGGAACTGGATTTTTTTAACTGGTATCTTAAAGGCAAAGGCAGTTTTAATGCGGCAGAAGCTACCGTTTTTGTAACCGGAAGCAACGAGTGGAAATCCTTTACCCAATGGCCTCCTAAAGAAGCAACAACCTCTAAATGGCAGCTTAATAATAACCATGGTCTGTTGCTGCAAAATGGGCTAGTAACAGGTTCAGATCAATACATTTCTGATCCTTCAAACCCCGTTCCTTATTTGGATAAAAAATCGGGTGACAGGCTGAGCGAATATATGAGTGCAGACCAAACCTTTGCATCGAAACGCAGCGATGTGTTGTATTATGAAAGTGCCGCAATAAAGGATGACATTACAATAGCAGGCCCAATTACCGCCAGCCTTTTTGTAAGCACCACCGGCACCGACGCTGACTTTATTGTAAAGGTTATCGATGTGCAGCCCGATGACCATCAAACACAGCAACTGGTTCGCGCAGAAGTGCTGCGCGGCAAATTCCGCAACAGTTTTGAAAAGCCGGAACCATTTGTACCTAATCAAATTACGCCTGTAAAACTGGAGTTGAATTCTATTGCGCATACTTTTTTAAAAGGCCATAAAATCATGGTGCAAATACAGAGCAGCTGGTTTCCCCTCGTTGATCTTAACCCGCAGCAGTTCATCAATATTCCCACTGCCACCGATGCTGATTTTAAAAAAACAACCATTCAAATTTATCACGATACGGCACACCCATCTTCAGTAGAAGTAATGCAGTTAAAATAGTTTGGGCAAATTTTTGAGCCGGGCAAAAGAACCCTGATTGAGCTTTACTTGCGTCGCACTCTTGTACGTTCGGATTATGAATGAACTTTTCTCACCACACCTCCCTGCTGGTAGGCAAGCAGGCATAGTAGAAACCTAAAAACACATAGAAGCCTTTGTGATGCTTTGCGCCTTTGTGCTTTCGTGGTTCAAAACTTTGCTTAGGTAAAAGCTCAATAGAATATCCGAACGTACAAGTGCGACGCAACTAAGTTTCATAGTACCACAACTGCCCGGTACAAAATTAATTTTCTTACAAAAAAAAGTATTGCATCAGTAGGTAATTGGCAGCGTAATTTTTACTGTATCCCAGAGAACGGTAAGGTTGGTACCGCCTTTTATATCGTCGAAATAAATGGTAAATGCTTCTGTTGGTTCATCGGTATTTTGAACGGGAGCATCAACGCGCAGCACATCTTTTTTTTGATTGTAGGAGAGCCCCCAGATGTCTTTATCGCTGTTTAAGATAAGGGTCCATTTTTCGGGGCTGCATATTGCAAACATGGTGTACCTGCCTTTTGCCACAGGCTTGCCATTCATTTTTACATTCTTAAAAAACTCAATTTCTGTGGCCTCATTTGCGCCTAGTCTCCAGATCTGGTTGTATGCCACAATGCCGCCAAATATGGTTCGCCCGGCTTTTTGGGGCCTGCCGTAAATTACTCTTGCCAAAGGCTGATCAGCCATTTTGCTGTTCATTTTTAAAATGGGGTAATTCTGTGGAGAGTAACTCATGTCCATGGGGCTCTTATCAAGGTCTGTGGGTTTTTGCTGGGCGAAGGCACTTAAAGAAAAAACACAGCATAAAACAGTAACTGCTTTTTTTATATTTATCATTTTACAGGGGATTATAAACTTTAAAATAATGCTGCATGATAACAAAAATCTTACCACAAATATTGCACAGGTTAAGGATTAATGTTCCATCATTTTACTTAATGCTTCCCTGGCAAACATTTTAACATCAGGGAAAAAATCGCTGTAGCATTTTTGCAATAACTCATAGTTTTCATTAAAGCAATTAAATACAACTTCATTCTTTTCCAGGTATTTCGCCCGTTTAAAAATGTTATTGAAACTGCTTTCAATGCCGGATTTGTTGCGGTAATTCAGGAGCCAGTTTTGGCTGCTCATATAGGGCAGCATGGCTTTAAACCTTTCAGGCAATAAATAACTATAACTGTGTAAAACGCTGTAAGTTTTTTCGGCAAAAATTTCCAGGCCGTTACCCGGAAATTCGTTTTGATCTTTTGCAAGAAAATGATCGTATACAACATCTGTAAAAACAGGTGCATAGTTGCCGGCAACAGGTTTAAAAATCTTTACAGCTTCTTTGGTTGCGGTATGGGTATCTGTATAGGTATCTATCATGCGGTGAAGCATAATCCCTTTTTGAATATCATCCGGAAAATCAAACTTTTGTTTTCCTTTTATATAATCACTGGTCATATTGCCAACAAGAACAGGATCGTTATTGAATGAAAGTGTGGCATGCGCAAGATAATTCATAACACAATTTATGCATCTGTTGCTTATAAAGCCCTTTGCGTTTTTATGCGGTAATTTTTAAAAAATTCTTCGGGCACCGGATTAGTTATGTCCATTTATTACGGGCATGTATTTTAACCTTGTCTTTACATACTTTATAGTTTTATTAAGAAAACTTTTGTAATGCTTTGCCAGTAACGGTTTTAGGCATAAATGGGCTTTGTTGAACTACGCTTTTTTACCACTCATATTAATTTAGTACGAAACTCTTCTTACTTGTCACAAAATCATTGCATGGCGTTATTAGCAGCAATACTTTTGATTCATCAATACAATAAATCATCCAACTAAAAATTAAAATCATGAAACCGAAAATGAATCAGCTTAGCAGGAAGATTATTTCTTTCGCCGGCAAAAAATTATTCTTTGTAGCCCTTGTAGCGATATTTATTACTTCAAACGCTTTTGCAGGTGGCGAAGGGGAAAATAAAAAGGCGGCAAGCAGCTTAAAAAAAGAATTTGCCAATGCACAAAATATTGCATGGAAAGTTACGCCCAACTACATTAAGGCGAGCTTTACCTGGAATGGGCAGCAGTTAGAAGTATTTTACAACAATGCGGGAGAAACGATTGCTGAATCACGCATCATCAATGCGGGCAACATCCCCTTAAAAGCCCAGCAATATATCCAGAAAAAATACCCTGATTATAAAATAGCCGAAGCCATTGAATACAACAATGAGGAGAGCGGTATTTCTTATTACGTATCAGTTATAAAAGGGAACGAAAAAATAATATTGCAGGTTAGTACCCAGGGGGATGTATCTATTTACAAGCCATAGCAAGAAACTACAACCGTTTTAATCTGTACAAAAAAACCGGGCGGCATTTAAATGCCGCCCGGTTTTTATTAATCCTGCAAAACTAAAAACGTTTTTTAAAATTAGAATTGCGGTTAGTATTACTGCTGCCACCGCTTCTGTTATCGCGGCTATTATTACTGTTTCTGTTATCGCGGTTATTACTGCTTCTGTTATCCCTCATATCCCTGCTTCC
>JANXWM010000271.1 GCA_025351145.1 Chitinophagaceae bacterium | reverse complement strand
TCCGAACGTACAAGTGAGTGACACAACAGGCGAGGCCATGGAAAACAAATGCTGGAACAATAAGCGATGATTTAAAAATTTCCTGCACTGATAATGTAAACTGTGCGACAACGATATCAAATGCGTGGAATTACTTTTGATTCAAATTTTCAGCCATGCCAGACAGTAATATTCTTGCATTCCTCTTTAGTTCTGTTGCAGCCCTGGTTGCAACGCTTACGGGTTTAATTGGCGGCTTTGCTACTTTTCGCCTGCAGCGGATGGATGCTAAACTCGATTTTTTGAAAGACCATCTTTTGCACAAAGAAATTGAGGGTGATGAAACACTAAATCAAAAACTGAGGAACACAGGTTACCTGCACATTGAAAAGATATACCTGCACAATGCAGCAGCAGTAACACTTTTACAGGAACTTATTAACCAGTTTGATTATCACCGCCACTCAGAAGAATACAGTCACGACCTTGAAAATATTGCAAAACATCAACGCATCTATGATAAAATAAGGAGCCACACATTTAAAGATTTCGTGTTTTCACTATGTTTTGTTTTTGCAAGCCTTGTGCTATTGCTGTTTACAAATTCGGTGCTTGTTTCCTCTTTCAGATCGATTGTGCTGTTTATCTTTTTTTCAGTTGCTGCAATTGTATTTTATAAGTTTATTCTGCAGGTAAAAAATTTAATCGCCTGAGCTAAGCTGCAAAAATATTACGATCGCTGAACTTACATTTTTCGGATTTTAATAAAGAATTCCTGTTGATGTATAATAGGAAGGCTGTGCAGCACTTAATGCCTTTTGGATAAGAATAATTTCAAAATCGGTAAGGATGTTTTTGTAGGACTGATAGACTTCCTGTGCAGACTGATAATTATTGTGGTTGCTGTACCACTGATGCTGGCAACTGTCATCAGCCATGAAGTAAAAATAATCTGCAGACTGCAAACGGCCCCAAATATCCTTTAATTTTTCATCGTTGCTTTGCAGCACCATATTCTCTAAGCTATAGATTTTTTTGAGTGTATTATTCTGCATCATATTCTCGCACCACACACAGCATTCTTTCGATTTATCTTTCCAGGAAATTGTTTTGGGAACGTCATAAATATCAGCAGGGAAATATTCATCAATCAGTTCAGAAGCTGTACTGAATTTCCATAAAGGGTTAGCCAAAATCGTTCCCGGCAAAGCCTTCAAAAAATCGAAAACACCAGTTGATTCGTGCTTGTGTACGCCAAATGTTTCGTAATCCATAAACAGGTTGATTCCCTGAGTGTCTTCTGCATGGTTATGTATCCATTCCGCGAATTTTTCTGCTGTAAGCGGGTGCTCTTTCCAGTGCTGCTCCCCAAAACGAAAAGCAATATCATCTGATAAACCCACGTTACGCAACAATAAAGTAAAATTGTTTTCGATGCCGGGTGCCGCATACAGTTTATTAGCGCTCCTGCCATTGAGGAGCCTGTCAATTCCTTCGCATAAAATACCTTTAAAGCCAAGTTCAGCAATATTTTTTGCGAGTTGGTTGTTGTATACTAACTCAGTATTTCGAAACACCAAAGGCTTTACACCAAATAAATCTTCCACTAATTTGCTGTGCTTTTTTACCTGGCGTTCGAATTCTTTTTTAGAATAAAGAAAGCTGAGAGAATGATAATAAGTTTCTCCCAATATTTCCACGCACCCTGTATTGATCAGGAGCCTGATACTTTCAAGAATATCCGGGCGGTATTTTTTAAATAAGTCCAGCGTAAGCCCACTTATGGAATAATTTACTTTAAGCTGTTTATTTGCAGACTGTATTACTTCATAGATAAGCCTGTTGGTTCGCACATAACTTTCGTCAGATACGACATTGATATTCGCTTCATCAGCCACAGCATCTTCGTAACAATGGCTGTTGCCTATTTCTGTTACATTGTATTTTTTCAACTGGTAAGGCTGGTGTATTTTAAAGTATAGGCAAACAGATGGCATTGTTTATATTTTATAACTATTGAAAACCGAGAAAATTATAACAGAGGTAACAAGAAAAAATCTCAACAGTAAGGGGTGTTGCATTGCTGCAAAAAAGCTGTAAGCGCAAAAAAAACCGTTACGACGCCATTTTAAAAACCAGGTGACTAATTAATTCCATACCCTTGAATCGTTTAGTTCAATTTTTTTGCGGTTATAAAAAAGCATACCGGAATCCCTTAACTCATTCAGCAGTACGTTTACACTCTGGCGGCTGGTTGAAATGCAACCGGCAATGTCAGTATGTGTAAGATAATTGTTGAGTATAATTTTATTTCCCACACGGCTGCCATCAGTAAGTGCCCAGTTTTTTATAAAGCGTATCAATCTTGCTTTTGCATCGCGGAAAACAAGATCGGCATGCCGGTCTTCCAGCCTTCTTAATTTGCCGCTTACTTTGTTTACATAATTCAAAGCCATCATCGGATTTTGCTGTAATATTTTTCTAAAGTCGCTTATTTTAAAACCACATACAATGGTGTTGGCGGTTAAAGCTTCTGCATATTCGTCAAGCGATGCATTTCCATAAAGGCTGAGGTTACCAAAAAAATCACCTTCGGTTAAAATGTCTTTGATCAGTTCTTCGCCCATTTCATTTGCTTCTGCAATTTTTATTTTGCCTTTCACAACAAAATAGATTTTACTAAAATCACCATCGCCGTAATCAACAGCCTCTCCGCGGTAAGCGGTATGCACTTTTACAAGTGTTGAAATTTCTGCAAGTTTAACTTCATCCATTTCATTGAACAATGGATGGCTTTTCAGGTAGATGTACTTTGTTTCTATACACATAGTTGTTGGTTTTTATAATTAAGAATGGGTAATAATTTTATTTTAAGTGAGTGCATTTTCAATTTTTTCGATGATGATATTCCTTGGTGCCAGGCCAGTTAAATGATCAATCATTTTTCCATTTTTAAAAAAAAGAATGGTGGGTATGTCTGTAACGCCATGCTCCGTTTCTATCGCTTTATTTTCTTCCACATCCACAGTAAAAAAATTTGCCTTCTTCATGTAGGTTACTGCCAGGCTCTCAAACAGGGGTGCCATTATTTGGCAGGTGCCATTCCATTCAGCTTTAAACTGCACCAGCGATAAAGCCTTGCTTTCAATTACTTCTGTTCTAAAACTTTTCAACGATAATGCCTTAGTCATTTTGGGTTCCATTTCTCTCTTATAAGCCAAGCCGCGTGCCGGTTTTTTTTCACACACAGACGCTGTACACTGAAACACCTTACAGCACTGCATTACAGAAGAATGCTGTTTTAACAAATTGTAAGGAAGTAACAGAAAAGACTCCCAACCAGTTGGGAATTTCCCAATATATTGGGAGAATTTTGTTGGGAAAAAATGGGAATTTCTTTGTGAGCCACGCAGCAGTTTATTATGGGATCATTCTTGCGTCGCACTCTTGTACTGCACAACAATATTCAGCTAAGCAAGACTAAATGGAAGTGGTTGTTTTGCAAAAGAAATTGAAAAAACATCAGCGAGTGATAACACACAATCAGGTTTTATACCTAACATCAATAATAGATCATCCTCACAACCTATTTGATTACAACAAGCTGAAAAACCTGTAAACCAAAAGCACAATATTTATATAACCGATGAATGGATTGCGACGCAACGATGATGCCATGAAAAGATTAGCTGGTATTAAAATTGTGTGCATAAAAAAATAAGCACAACAGAATTATTTGTTTCTTATGATACCCATTTTTTTCATCCTGGCTTCAAGTGTGGTGGCGTTTAAGCCGAGGATTTTAGCCGCACCTTTTTCGCCGCTTATTTTCCAGCCCGTTTGCTGCAGCACCAGGAGTATATGTTCCTTTTCCATGTCGTGCAGTTTTGGCTGAACAGTTGCCGCTGAGGTTTTGCTTTCTTTTGGTATCCAGTCGCCAAGTTCGAGTGTATTGCCGGGGCTTAGTATTAATGCACGTTCAATAATATTTTCAAGTTCGCGTATATTGCCGGGCCAGTTATAAGCAGTTAATGTGCTGATAACTTTTGCGGGGATATGCGCAATCTTTTTTCCAAACTTTGATTCGTATTTGTTGCAGAAATGTTTTACAAGAAGTGGAATATCTTCCTTTCTTTCGCGCAGCGGCGGGCTTTGTATGGGGAAAACATTGAGGCGGTAAAACAGATCTTCGCGAAATTCTTTTTTCTCAATCGCCATTTCAAGGTTGCGGTTGGTGGCGGCAATTACACGCACATTTACTTTAAAAGTTCTAGGGTTGCCCAGACGTTCGAATTCGCCCTCCTGCAATACACGTAAAAGTTTTGACTGAAGATCAACAGGCAATTCGCCAATTTCATCAAGAAAAATAGTGCCGCCATCGGCCAGTTCAAAACGGCCAATCTTTTTATCGAGAGCGCCGGTAAAAGCACCACGCTCATGGCCAAAAAGTTCGCTCTCTATAAGGTTTGCAGGCAATGTAGCGCAATTCACTTTTACCAGTGCACGTTTACTCCGGTTGCTGATGTTATGCACGGCACGTGCCAGCAATTCTTTACCCGTGCCCGATTCTCCCATAATTAAAACAGTTGCATCTGTTGCTGCAACCTGCTCAATATGCTGCAACACCTTATGAAAGTTTTTGCTTTTGCTGATGATCTCATCAAAATTGTAAGTGAGTTTTATTTCTTCCTGCAGGTATTGATTTTGTGCAAGCAGCCGGGCCTGTTCCTGCTCCATTAAAACCTGTTCGGTAATATCTATAAACATCGTACGTGTAAACTGGCCACCCGGGTCGGGGTTCGACCACCATTGAATCCATAAAGGTTTGCCATTATCCTGCCGCCGCATTTCCAAAACCACGCCACTTGTATCGGTGCCGCGGCCTATTGACGCAAATGCTTCTTCCATGCGCCGCTGTGCATCGGGCGTGTCAGGCGCCATCGTTTTTCCATACGTATTTGGCACATCCTCGGGTCGTACTCCAAGTATCCTTAATGCCGCCCGGTTGGCCCGGATAAATTTAGAATCGAGCCCTTCGTTAACATAAGCTATTGGCGCTTCTTCAAACAAATCGCGGAAACGTTCTTCGCTTTCTTTAAGTTGTTTCTGTAATTCTATATTAGCACTTTGTAATGCCTGTTTTAATTTTTCTTCACTTTTAAGTCTTTCAATTTCAGAGCCTGCACGTGCTGCAAAGATTTTAAGAATAGAAGACTGGTTTTGGCTTTCCGTCATTGGCTTATCATCAAGTGCCGCTATATGGCCCAGTATTTCGCCTGTAGCCGGGCTGTAAATAGGAACTGCAACATAAGACTGTAAACCTTTTTCTTTTGGAAATATTTTCTCCAGTTCATTGGCGCAGAAATAATCCTTGCCAGCCATAACTATTTCGCAGGGTGTTCCGTCAAGATCATACTCAACATTTTCAACAGGTGTTCCGCGGTCAACAAAAGAAATAGTTCTTACCCTGGTTTTTTCTTCGTTGGCACATTCGGTAATGATCGAATATTTTACACCCATGGTAAGTGTAATAAATTTGGTAAGCTCACGGAAATAATCGTAGCCAACATGGCCCGATGTGGCTTCTGAAATTGTTTTAAGCAGATCCTGTTCTAAAATACGTTTACGTATGTCCCTTGCAATGCTGCAGGTATATTCCATGCCTTTATACGACAGGAAATTCTGTGTAATTTCTATATCAATTACCTGCCCGTCTTTGCGTTTGAATTTTGCATCGAAAGTTACTTTTTTCTGTTCGCGCAACCGTTTCCATACAGTTTGCCAGTTATCGGCCTGAACCGTTTGGTTTACGTCATAAACATGCAATTTCACAAGTTCTTCTTTTGTGTACCCGGAAAGCTCTGCAGCTCCATTATTTACCTGCCATATAAATCCTTCCTCATTAACCCAAAACACCGCTTCCTGGAGGTGGTCAATGGTAAACCGGTAAAATTCCTCTTTCTTTAGCTGTTCATCAAGAATTGATGCTGCCTCCCGTTTATTTGCCAAAACAGCTTTATCAGCGGAAATTTTAGTGGTTGGACTTATTTTTTGAGCAGGCATAATAAACGGCAAAATTTAGCTTTGCAAATTACCAAATCAAGGTATGCAGTATTTGTAAAGCAGTTTACAAAAAATAAAGTATTCAAAGTTAAAGTAAATGAGATATAATTATTGCCACCTAAAGTTTTGCATATTTTTTTTGAGCCGGGCAATATAATTGATATGAGACAGTGTTTGTTCAGCAGCCTGGGTAATTAGAATCAATGCAGCTTAGTAAAAAGCATTAAAACATTTCTGAATTTCAGTGAAAGTTTTTGATACCAGCTTTGGTTTTCATGGCATCGGTTGTTGTGTCACTCACTTGTACGGTTGGAAGTTGATTGGGCCTTTTGCAAAAGCGTAGATGGAAGCGAAGGCTGTCGGCGGGGACGCCAACAGCAGCGAAAATTACCGGATAATTTTTCGATACAAAATCTATAGCGTTACTGTTGAAAGATTTTATAATAATTATAGTAATAGAATCAAATGCAGCTTAGTAAAAAGCATTAAAACATTCTTGAATTTCAGTGGAAGTTTTTGATACCAGCTTTGGGGTTTTCATGGCATCGGTTGTTGTGTCACTCACTTGTACGTTCTGTTCTTTATTCGGCAAAGTGCTGGCAGTATACC
>JANXWM010000163.1 GCA_025351145.1 Chitinophagaceae bacterium | reverse complement strand
AAAAGGCCGGTTGTTGCAACAAAGATCGACACCAGTAAAGTGTTAATCATAAAAGGAGCCACTGTATTTGGAGGCTTTGAGATCAGGAGCTACTAACAATATCAAAGGCAATGCTGTAACTGGTTTGTATTCTTCTTACTTCAAATTTTAATTCCAACGCAATGATTCAAACTATAAAAAACCGGCCCGGCCCGGCCAATAAAATATGGACAGGTTTATTTTTTATACTCGCAGGCATTTTATTATTCATACATATTTCGTATTCAGTGCTTCCCGACTGGCTTTTTAGTTTCCCTATGATCCCCGTTTGTGTTGGAATAATCATAGGCATTCAAACAGGGTTTAAAAAAATTTTTTGGCTCGCACCTTCAATAATAGGCATTGCAATTCTGCTGGACCAGGAAATACCAGGGCTTAATTTAACCTGGTACTTTACACCTGTTATCCTGATAATTATTGGGTATCTTCTTATAAGAAGGCGTAGTGTTTTTAATAAAGGAAACGGCAATAAAGTGGGCACAGTAGTTTTTGGCGGAATAAAAAAGACAATCACTGAAAAAGATTTTAAAGGCATTGATATTACCTGTGTATTTGGCGGTGCAGAAATTGATTTAGGCATGGCTGATATACATGGCAGCGTTGTAATTGACCTGAATATAATATGTGGGGGAGCCAAATTAATTGTACCACCAAGCTGGACTGTAAGAAGTGAAATGAAACCAGAACTTGGTGTTATACAAGACAACCGCGTAATAAAAGAAGATTCAACTGATCCCTCAAAAGTGCTGGTATTGAACGGTGCATTGCTTGGAGGTATTGAGATAAATTTTTACTGATAAATAAAAGCAATTATGAGCCCGGCATTGGTAATACTATTGAACGCCTGTTGCGTCGCACTCTTGAGCGTTCCGAACATGATTCATCCGTAAGAATACAGTGAACAATGAACAGTGAACAATAGAAAACAAGGAAATGAACAATAGACCACAGATGAATAGAATATCAACCGTACACGAGTGCGATGCAAGTAAAGCTAAATTCATAATCAATAGCATGGCCAAAAAAATATTAATTATTTATTGTTCACTTTTCGTTGTTCACTGTTCACTAATTAACCAACACTATTAAAAAAATCTGTTATGAATAACTGGTATCTTGTAAAAATGGTGTTCCGCATTATCTGCGGCGATGGCAATCATACCGCACAGTTTGATGAGCAACTACGCCTGGTACGTGCAGATGATGAATTGCATGCGTTTCAAAAAGCAAGGAGGCTTGGCGAAAGAGAACAGGATCATTTTTTAAATGCGGCAGAGAAACCTGTGCAATGGAAATTTATTGATGTTAGTGAAGTGCATAAATTAGATAACCTGATCGATGGTGCTGAAATGTATTCAAAGATTCGCGAAGAAGACAGTGCAGATATTTATATTCGTGCAACGCATTTAAAAGCAAAGCATTTATTCGAGGCAAGCGTTTGTGAATGTATTAAGCTAAACTAATTTTAATTGAATAATATTTCGTCACTAAAAAAGCTACAGGTAATTAATGCCATTTGGTGGTCGATCATCAGTATTATTCATTCGTTTGCACTATCAGCATTTGATTTAACAATAACACAAATATTCCTTGACAGTTTTATCTGTAACACATTGCTCGCCTCCGGCTGTGTACTCATTTTTAACAACATGCGTTTTTACCTGCCAAGGCAGGAGAAATATTATTATGTACTGGTGATAAGCCTTGCTGTAAGCGGCGTATGGCTTTTTGTTTCCAATATTATTTTGAAATATATTTTTAAAGCAGATGATCATTACCTGCTGGTTTTGGGCAGCTCTCTGTATATACGTTATGGTGTTTCATTCTTAATGGTAAGTTGTATGTCTATGATTAGTTTGCTGTGGTACACACAGCAGGAACAGCACGAAACCAACAGCCGCAAAGCAGATGCAGAGCGGCTTGCAAAAGAAGCAGAATTATTTAAACTAAGGCAGCAACTGCAGCCACATTTTTTGTTCAACAGTTTAAATTCTATCAGTGCATTAACAGGTAGTCAGCCGGAGAAAGCACGGCACATGATCCAGCAGCTCTCCGATTTTCTCCGTGGTACCTTACGCCGCGATGAACAGCAGTGGAGCAGCCTTAAAGAAGAACTTGAATATTTACAACTATATCTTGATATTGAAAAAGTGCGTTTTGGTTACAGGCTGCAAACAAACATTGACTGCACAGATAAGGCATTGCAGATGCGATTGCCTTCTTTGTTATTGCAACCTGTAGTAGAGAATGCCATTAAGTTTGGTTTATATGATACCATTGGCGAAGTATTGATCACCATTAATTCAACAGATAGAGATGAACTGCTTGAAATTACTGTAACCAATCCTTTTGACGAAGAAACAGCGCAACCATTGCAAGGCACCGGATTCGGATTGGCATCTATTAAAAGAAGATTGTTTCTTTTGTTTGCAAGGCACGACCTGCTGCAAACATCTGCAATTGACAATAAATTTATTACTACAATCGTAATACCACAGCTATATGAAGGCGATCATAATTGATGATGAACCACTGGCAAGAAGTATTGTAAAAGAATATCTTCAGCATCATCCTGATATTGAACTTGTGCAGGAATGTAATGATGGTTTTGAAGGGATAAAAGCAATAAACCAGCACCAGCCTGATCTTATTTTTTTGGATATACAGATGCCCAAGATCAACGGTTTCGAAATGCTTGAGCTGATCGATAATCCTCCTGCCGTAATTTTCACAACAGCCTTTGAAGAGTATGCCATTAAAGCGTTTGAGACATTTGCTGTTGATTATTTATTAAAACCTTTTAGTAAAGAGCGCTTTGATAAAGCGTTACAAAAATTATTGCAGCAACAAAAAAATGCAGGTAAAAAAACAAAGGAAATTATTGAAGCCGCAGCGCAGTCGCCGGCGCAAAGTAATCGTGTTGTGGTGAAGGATGGCGGCAAAATAAAAATTATTCCGGTACCCCAAATTCAATACATGGAAGCCGCGGATGATTATATAAAAATTATTACAAACGATGGCGTATTTCTTAAAAAGAAAACCATGCAGTTTTTCGAAGATAGTCTTCAGTCATTTCATTTTGCAAGGGTACACCGTTCTTACATTATCAATACGCAACTCATTACAAGAATTGATGCGCATGAAAAAGACAGCCACCTTGTTCTGTTAAGCACGGGTATGCGGATACCGGTAAGCAAAGCTGGTTTTGCCAAACTGAAAGAGATACTGGGGTTGTAGCCAACTGAAGGAATGCTATAAGGCTTTACTTGTGTCACTCACTTGTACGGTTGGATCATGAATGAGCTTTTACCACAGCGAAGATTGAAGCGGATTCATTGCAAGTGCATGCGCCATCAACAGCGAAAGGATTTAGATTACAATAATAATTTTACCATTCATTCCTTTCACAGAAAGGTTTTTTTGTTTTAAGTTCCAGATCATCCTTTGGAAGATCTGGAACAACAGGGGGATATATCTCAAGGAATTAATTATTACTATATTAACTAACAATAAAACAATAAGCGTGTTGTTTGTCAAAATCACTTAAAGAACCATATAAGTCTTCATATAAAAACAGGTGCTGGTTAACATTATTATTTAATATTTCAATGCTTGCTTTACCGCATTTGGGACTGCTTGTCCTGTAAATATTTGCTGCATTGCCAACAAATAAAATGTATGCCCCTTTCTTTTGTGCAATAATTCCTATTTTTATTTTATACATTCCGTTAATTTCATTGAACGATAGTTGCTTAACTTTTGTTGGTGAAATTTTTTCGTCCGTAAAAATATCACCAATTACTTTTATATAAGTAAAACTGTCTACAGCTCCTATTTCAGTTGATTGGGTTTTTGATATATCAATAACTTGCAGTGTGCTGCCAAAATTTGCAGCTCCAGAGTAGTCTATCCTCGCTTGTGTAGTAATGTCCTGCATTTTAACTGGTGTTTCAGAAACTAACCACATGGTATCACCTACATTTATACTGTCTTTTTCAGGTGAAAAAGATTCGGTAATAGAAAATGAGTAATCTGGTTCATTACATGGTTTACTGCAACCATTTATTATTGCAACAGCCATTGCTATGGCTATAATATTTTTAATAGCCATAGTCATGAAATAAGGAAGTTACTTGAGT
>JANXWM010000158.1 GCA_025351145.1 Chitinophagaceae bacterium | reverse complement strand
AACATTATTCAGCTACAGGCTGCACTGCATAAGCCGTTGCCAAAACATAACAACTTTATCATTAAACCACGGGCTCCTCAAAATTCCTGCAGTACAAGAGTGCGACGCAAGGAACGATGAACAGGATATCTGCTGCCGGGCCCATAAAATATATAACCACTTATACAATTTTTTCGTTGATGGCTTTTGCTATGGCTTCTTTGCCGCAGGATACATGCAGTTTCTGATAAATATTTTTAAGGTGGGAGCGCACCGTATCGAATGCAACAGATAATTCAGATGCAATAATTTTGATGCTGTACCCTTTTATAAGCAGCTCCAGCACTTCCGTTTCTCGGTGAGAGAGATTATATTGCTGTGGGTTCTGTTTATGTTTAAAACTGGCTAAAACCTTGCGTGCAATGATAGGCGACATTGGGGCACCGCCCTGCATTACATCGTGAATGGCGCTGAAGAGTTGTGCAGGCGGTGTTTTTTTTAACAGGTACCCATCTGCACCTGCACAAAGGCATTGAAAAAGGCGGTCATCATCTTCAAACACGGTGTACATAATTACTGCGGTTTGCGGCCTTACGGCTTTAATGGCGGCTACCCCCTGTATGCCCGATAGCCCGGGCATATCTATATCCATCAATACGGTATCGGGCTGCAGTTCTGTTATGGTAAAAGCGGCATTATTACAGTTATTAAAATGAGCAAGCACAGTAAATGCCTCATCATTATCAAGCAGGTAAGCAAGTGATTCCCTTAGCCGGTCGTTGTCTTCGAACAGTATGACAGAAGTTACCATTGGGGCTAAATTAGTTTTAATATTCTGTGCTTCCTATAGTCTGTTTGAGTGATTATTGTTTAATAAACATACGTATGAATAACACCGTTCCCTTTTGGGAAGAACTGATGCTGATTGCACCACTCCATTTTTTTGCGCGGCCCTGCATATTCCTCAGTCCATTTCTGCTGGTTGGAGCTGAAGGATCGAAGCCTTTGCCATTATCGGTAATACCCATTTGGAACTGTTTCTTTTCTGTGGAAAGCGTAATGCTTACTGTTGTTGCATTTGCGTGTTTGTATATGTTTTTTACCGCTTCTTTAAAGATGAGAAAAATATCTTTTCGCTGTTCCATGGAAAGTTTTTTTTCAGCGAGCTTATCATCAATACTGATGGTATAGGGTATGCCTGAAGCATCGAATATTTCTGCGGCATAACGGCGCATGCGGGCAGCAAGCTGCTCAAAGTTGTCGTTCATGGAGTTGATGCTCCATACAATATCATCAAGTGACTGGCCGGAAGTTTGTACTTCTTCTGCAATTCTTTCGAGAAACCCTGAAGCTTTATCCGGCATTTGAATATGGGCATTACTAAGTGCAGTTAAAATGCTGATGTTGGTAAGTGTTGAGCCAATATCATCGTGCAGGTCTGTGGCTATCCTGTTGCGAACCTGTTGCAAAAGCAGCAGTTGTTTGATGCGGTACCGGTATATAACATAAAACACTGCCACTGCTAAAACGACACAGAGCACAATGAACCACCATGTGTGCCAAAAAGGAGCTGCAATGGTAAATGCAAGGGATGCAATGTTACTGCTCCAGATACCATCACTCATGAGTGCTTTAACCTGGAAAACATAATTACCCGGGGCAAGATTAGAAAAGCTTATCTGCCTTTCATGATCAACAGGTACCCATGGCCTTCCGGCAGAGCTGTCAAGCCTGTAAAAATACCGGTTGTTACTGCCATCGGTAAGGTTAACAGCTGTAAATGCGATATTGATATTATTCTGATTGTAGTCAAGAACAAAATTTTGCTGTTGCGTAAATCTTTTATCAAATGCAAATGCATCAGTGATAAAAATTTTTGCCGGCGGCAATTTCTGCAGCCAGTCATCTGGCTTAATACTGCATACAGAAAGGCCTGTAAGAAAATACAGGCTGTCTGCTGATGACGAATAATATACCGAGCCAATCTCTGACTCCGGGAAATGAAACAGCCCGCTAAACCCTGTGATCGTTCTTGTGAGCATATCAATACAGCAAAGGCCATTTCTTGTAGCAAGCCAAAGATGATTGTTGTTGTCGGCTGTTATGCTGTTGATAAGCGAAGAGGGCAATCCATCAGCGATCGTATATTTTTTAAAACTATTGCTTTTGATATCATATACAGTAAGGCCTTCAGCTGTAGCCATCCATATATGATCATGCTTGTCGGCATATATGGAGAAAATGATCGCATTGTCAAAATCGGTATTATATGCAGGATGAATGATGCTGAAACTATCAGCTCCCCTGTGCCAGCAACAAAGACCTGTTCCATGTGCGCCCCCCATCCAAACATTACCATATTCATCCTCGTCTATTGCAATGGGATAACGCAAAGGGAACGCAGGTTTGGAGCCGCTATAATAATGCCTGATTGAATCTGTAACCGTATTATAAACCAATACACCATTTCCCATACCAAGGCCCATCCATAATAAGTGATGACTGTCCGTAAACTGCGTAGTTACCGCCAGGGTATTGATCCAGTTGTATTCTTTCGGCCATTGAACAATTGCATAGCTATCATTGCTCATGCACCATCTATAAATACCTGATTGAGTTGCAATCCAAAAACTGTCTGCATTTATATGCCTTACATTCCATGTATCGCGGGTTAGTTCATTATCATTCGAGGCGGTGTTTTTCCATTCATTTTTGTTGTAGTAGAAAAAGCCGCCACCTGATGTGCTGATAAAAAGCTTTTGGTCTACCTCAAAAATATTCAGCAGCTCATTTCTTTGATGCGTATTACTGTTATAGGTGGGAAAATTATGCAGGCCCATATGCAGTGATGCCTTTGTGAATTTGTATAACCCGTTTGTAGTGCCTAACCATATGTTGCCCGTTGAGTCTGAATAGCTGCAGATCACCTGGTCATTTCCCAGTATCAGATCGTTATAGGCACTACCCGGACTGACATTGTTAACCACAAGCATGCCCCCATTGCTTAATGTAATTCCGGTTATGTCTTTTGACAACTGAAACACAAGTGAATTGAAATAAATTTCTTTCTTCCCTTTTATAATGTCGAGCGGAAATGCACTGTTTTCATTTAAAGCGTTATCATAAAAGAACAAGCTGTCGGTAAAATGCTTTATGTAAACAGCATTACCATTGGTTTCAAAAATACAATCCCTCACATAAGGATGACTAAAAATAGAAAGCACTGGTTTTACAGATTGTTTTACGGGCAATAATTTTTTTGATGCTGCAGTATAAATGTAATAACCCACAGCACCGTTTTGCTGGTTTAACTCGGCAAGCATATCACCATTACTGAATGGCTTTAGTTTCTGCACAAAAAACAAAAAGGCATTTTTACCGGCATTGCCTGTATAATCTTTCCATTGCTGCACTATGTGTAACGATGTATCCAGTTTATACAATGCCGTTTGGGTGCCTGCCCACAAAAAACCACTTGCATCTGCAGCAGCTACGGTAAAATTATTATCGTATGCAAACATGCCCGGCTTTGATTTAATAAGCAGGTTTTTTGCTACGCCCGAAATAGTATTCAAAATGCAAAGGCCTGTTTCTGTATTCACCAAAAGACGATGACTGCCCAGAGACTGTATACCCTTTATAAGATTACCGGGAATGCTGGTTGTATCTTTTGAATGAAAATATTTTTTAAACTCTACACCGTCATAGCGGCAAAGTCCATTGTTGGTGCCTATCCACAAAAAACCATCTTCATCACCGCAAACAGCAGTGATAGTGGCATCGGGCAAGCCGGTGGCAACAGTTATATGCTCTGCCCAATCTGCATTCAAATGCTGGGAATAACAGCATAATACAGCGATTATAAAAAGCAATATTATCAGTGTACGGCGGTACATATATTGTGATTATGGAAAGGTTATTGAAAACCTTTTGCAATATACTATTATTGGGTATTTAACCGCTTCAATCTACGCTTCTATACAACTCCTAAGCAGCGGCAGCCTTTAGTTCAATGAGGTTACGTTCATAGAAAGCTATTTTGGCAGTTCTTTGCTTTTCCTGGTACGCCTTTAAATCCAGCGGGGTAA
>JANXWM010000139.1 GCA_025351145.1 Chitinophagaceae bacterium | reverse complement strand
TAATTGAAATTGATATGGAGGCTCATAAAACAAAATAAGTAAGGGTAGGTTTACAAAAAATATCAGGCTAAGGAATAAGATTTTGATCCAAACTAATTACTGCTATTGAGCTTTACTTGCCACGCTCGGTTCACAGTTCCTCTTTTATGGCATCTTTTAAAAAGCGTGGCAGCCTGCACTGAACTTGTTTCAGTGTCGCACTCTTGTACGATTGGATTATATATGAGCTTTTACCGGTGCGTAGAAACAAAGCAGATAGCAGTACTTTACCCTGAATTTATTTCAGGGTCTCTTGTCGTGAGTGAAATATTTGCCAGGAGATGCTGAAACAATCCTGAACTTGTTTCAGGACAGCATGACGGCTAAACATACACTTGTACGTCCTGATCTATAACGCGTCATTTCAAAGGAGGCACGACTGAGAAATTTTATTATCGGGTTAACCTGTGGCTTCAAAAAATAAAACAACGTATAATATCCTATATATTTGAGTAATGTATCATTCTGCAATACCCCACACATTCAATCACTAAAACAAAAACTCACAATGACAAAGATTTCTCTTCTTGCTTCAGGTCTTTTAATTGGGTTATCCATACTAAGCAGTTGCAACAATGCTGACAATTTCAAAACGACTGCAGACACAGCAATAAAAACCATACAGCCAGATACTGCCGAATATTTTTTACTTCGTCCGGCACTGGAGAAAGCTTATGGTTATTCTCATGCCGTAAAAATTGGTGACGATTTAAAAATATCCGGCGCCGTTAGTATGAATGATAGCGGCATAATTGTAGCCCCCGGCAATATAGAACAGCAAATGAAAAATTGTTACAGCGACCTTGAAAAAATACTGCAGCATTACGGCTATACATTTGATGATGTTTATGCAGAGAATATTTATACCACCAATATGCAGGATTTTATAAAAGTTTCCGGCTACCGCAATTCAATTTACAAAAAGCAATTCCCTACGGGCACCTGGTTGGAAGTAAAAGGGCTTGCAATAAAGGGGCAGTTAATTGAAATTGATATGGAGGCTCATAAAACAAAATAAGTAAGGGTAGGTTTACAAAAAATATCAGGCTAAGGAATAAGATTTTGAGCCAAACTAATTACTGCTATTGAGCTTTCGTTGCGTACTTGATCCCGTATGTCTCATCGGGACGCACTCTTGTACGGTTGGATTAAGAAGGGGCTTTTAACAGCCAATACAATCAACTACAAAATGTGGCTTTTGCTAGGTTTAAAATTGAGTATGGTTCAGCGGAAATGTATGGTTATGGTGTTGGATTATCTATTGTGCTTTTATGGTAAGATAAATAAATTGACTCTCCATCTATTAAAAAAAAGTACTGTAAAAGTTTTAAAAAGCATTATCGAAATATTTTTTGGTAACGCTATTTAGTTCGTCTATTTTTGATAATGCCTCGGCGAAATTCGATAACTTTAAGCAGACCCAAAAAAAACAGACATGAGAATACAAGCCTACACTTCGAAAAAAAAAGAGTTGTAATGCCAGTCCAAAACAACCGCGACACAAATGCAGCACATTTGTTTTGCGCTAACGCAACAAAGACAGTTACTCAGTTAAATGACCGACATGCAAAAAAAAATTTTAATTCTGACTTTTGTTTTAGTTATGCTGTGTTTAATACCAGCACTCTTTTACATTTTCAAATTTGGAAGTTGGACACTATCATCAAATAAAGACGAGTGGGGAACATTTGGTGATTATATAGGAGGTGTTCTTAATCCTGTAATAAGCATTCTGACGTTGGCAGTTACAACTTACATTGCCGTCAGCTTTAACGAGTACCAGAAGCAGCAACAAAACGAAGCTAACCAAAGACAAGAAAGATTAGTAAGACCACTTGCAAATATTTTAGTTGGTGATTATGAAGAACAAATTCAAGTAAAAATTAGAAATGCCGGTTTAGGGCCTTTGACAATAAAAGAGGTGAAAATATTTAGTCCGGAAAACACTAGAAATAGTTTCAAGAACTTAATTGACATTATGCCTGCACACCCAGAGAATTTGACATGGAGTGACTTTGCTTTTAAAATTGAAACCAAAGTTATCGCAGCAGGTGCTGAATTAAATTTGATAGAACTAACAGGCAAAACAAGCAATAATGACTTTGAAGAATTCAAAACAAAAGTAAGATTTGCTTTGAAAGATATAATTATAGAAGTATTATACACAGATATTTATGAAAATGAAATGCCAAAAGCAATTGAGCTATTAGATATATACCGCAGACATTTTAATAAGGAAAAGCGACATCTAAACGAAAGTAAACTCAAATAAAATTCTTAGCTTTAAAATTATGAATTTAGAAGAAGCATTACAAATCAACTATCAACTTTCTGATCTTGCAGTTCAGGAACTTCAAAATCTGAATTCTTTTTCAAGGTGGTTTGGACAACACTTGTCAGGGCAACTTAGAGAAATTCAACTAAAGAGTAGTGAACTTTCTGTAAGCATTCAATACATGCGTGTTTCAATTGACAGGAACATCAGCACAATCAATACAAGTGAACGGCTTGACTCAAAGTTCTGGGTTTCGTTAATGAATTCAATGGAACTCCAAAGTTTTATTTTATCAAGAGTTGAATTACCAAACATTCCAGTAACAAGAGAAGCGATCGAAAGAATCAATAATCAAATAACAGGTTTTCAAGGTACGATACAGCCGCAAATTGCCAACTACAACAGAATGGTGCAGCAAGTTAGAAGTTACCGTGCAAGACCATTCAGTTTTGGTGGAATAATAGGACTTCCAAAAACTGACGACCTGCCAGTAGTATTAAACACAGCAGAACTAACAGTTTTTTAAATCTTAAAACCAGCAACTAAATTTTCAACAATATGCAAAACAACAAAAAAAATAAATTAGTAATTCCCAATGGAAGGTTTTCCGTTGACGAAGATCCCTTAGAAAAAAAAAGGAAAGAACTAAAAAAGAAATTGGAAGAAGCAAAAAAAGTTTCCATAACTCCAACAGGAAGTGTAAATCCTGATGAAACAACAAACACGGGCAACAACATTCAAATCCCACCCGGAAAACTTGCTGTTGAAGACAAAGCAACTTTAACGAACGAAACTCTTTTGCAAAAAGAGAAGATACAAGAAATAGAGAATCAAATTCTAAGATTAAGAAATGAAGTTGACTTTATTAAGTCACTATTTCATATAGACTTAATAAGGGAACATCAAGTTAATATGTGGAACAATATTCAAATTCCAAACAACCCGATTTCTGATGCTGACTTAAAAAGAAAAAGAGATGAATTAAAAAAGAAATTAGCAGAAACAAAAAATGCTGTTACAATATCAACAGGTGGAAATCCTATTGGCAGTAATGAAACTGGCAATAACGTCCAAATTCCAGAAGGGGAACTCGCAGTTGAAGCTCCTTCAGAGAAAAAAAGAAAAGAACTTAAAAAGAAATTGGAGGAGGCAAAAAGCGTTTCAATAAGTCCAACAGGAAATGTAAGCCCGGATAATACAACCAACACGGGCAATAACATTCAAATCCCACCCGGGAAACTTGCTAATTTCTATTGGTATAAAAGTGACCCCGAACTATACCAGGCAGAAATCGCTGCAATGAATAAGTATTTCCCAAATTTCACATTGGAAGAAGTTGGAGACGGAAGACTATGTTGGACTGGAGAAATTCAACCAAAATTATTAGGCAATCATAGCTACCATTTGATGTTGGTGTATGATAACAACCACCCGAACAACAGTTCTTATGGTGGTTCTGTAAAATGCTATTTAGTATCTCCTGAAATTGAAGAAATGGAAGCAGAAGTTGGAAGAACGCTTCCTCATATTTTAGGCGATAGTCAAGGGCGTAAATATTTATGTACTTCAGAAAAAGATAATTTTAAGGCATCTACAAATTACAGCCTTTCTGCATCAAGTTGTTTAGCTTGGGCTGTCAAATGGATAGCAGTTTATGAATTATTTGTAGGTGGCGAAGTTACTTATGAAGAGTTTGCAGGACATGGTAGATTCTAAAAACAATACCGATCTTATTATTCCCAAAGGTAAGCTGGCTTCATTCTTTTGGTATGAGGTAGATGAAAAGCTATTGGAGAATGAAAAAATAGTAATGGAAAAATACTTTCCAATCTATAAATTAGGAAAGCTAAATGACGGTAGCCTGTTTTGGGAGGGAGTAATAAAGCCAGAATTAATTGGAAATACTGAATGCTCTTTGCGATTAGTTTATAGCAATACTTATCCAAATGATGCCTAGGGAGGTTTAATAAAAGTAAATAGCATAAAACCAGAGCTAAATAAATTAGCTGCGATTTTTTTCATCTAATGGAAGGAATTTACCACATCTTGATTTAGATAATGAAGGGAATAAATTTATTGATATTTTCAAAAGAGTGGACGACCCTGAACCTTAATCAGCAGTTATTTATTTGTCGAGAACAATTAGATGGATTAGTATTTATGAACTATTTATAAGTGGCAATGCAACTTATGAAGAATTTGTAAATGGAAAATTTTAAAAACAATGAACGAACAAAAAAAAATAATCTTTTCTAATAGGGCGTTCAACTCTATTGTAAGTGAAACTTACGACAAAATAAAAACCGAAACAGGCGGAATTTTGTTGGGCAGAATCATTGATAGTATTTGGTATGTCGTTGAAGTTATTGACCCGGGACCGAATTCTATTTTTACAATTACATATTTTGAGTATGATACACCTTATGTAAACCATCTTGCAAAAGCAATTTCAAAACAATACAAAATTGAACTGGCTGTTTTGGGTTTGTGGCATAGACACCCGGGCAGTATGGACACTTTTTCTTCCACAGATGATTTAACGAATAGCGAATTTTCAAGATTATTACCCCAAGGGGCAATTTCAGGACTGATAAATATTGACCCAGATTTGCGACTTACAATATATCATGTTTCGCTTCCATTAAAATACACCAAAACATCTTTTGAAGTAGGCGATAGTCTTTTCCCTGATGAATTACTGAAATACAAATTTTCTATTGCAGACCACAAACAACAGAACAAAGAAAAAATCAAAAACGAAATCCCAATAACTCCAAGCAAAACAGTAAATCCAAGAAAAGGATTGCTCAATAAATTATCTAAATTGGTAAGCAATTTCAGAAAGACAACAACTATTATTATCAATAACTACCCAACAGCAGAAAATAGTATTCCCCAAAACAAATCAATAGACATTGATTTTTTAATTGAACTATATTCAAAAGAAGAACTTCAATTAGAGAATACCCTTCAAGTAAATTATGAAAGTGAGATTAGAGGAAGGCAAATCTTTTACTCCGTAAAAGACTTTAAGAATGGAACTTTGATTAACCCAAGAATAGAATTTCAGGTTAGCACAGAAATTACTAATCCAACTTTCCTTTGCGATAACAAAGCGTATAAATTTAAAGAAGGAATTTTCAGCAGATATGTTGAAAGCAAAATAAACCAAACAGAGTTTACAAATTAAACAATCCAGGCATGAATTCATTTTTAAATAATAGACAACGAACGCCAAAAGTGTTATTTCCAAAATCACTTGAGGAAGATATTTATTGCGGCAAATTGTTGGGCTATTCCCATCCCCAAACTTCAATTTACAATGTTGTTTGCACAGATGAATTTCTTTCACCTTCAATTAAAAATCTAATAGTCATAGGGCAAATAATCAACATTGATGAAGACGAAAAATATTTCAGCTATTTCATAAACCTTGATGATAATGCAAGAACTAAACAAATAATAAACTTTGTAAACAAACCAGTTACTGAATTTGGACAAATATTAGGTGTTAGAAAGGGCAATGAAATTATATATTATACAAGTGAGGAGTTAATGTGTGAATCTGAACCTTACGAGTTGATTAACGATGTATTTTCAAGAAACACAGGCATACTTGAAACAAGTTCAATGCTAAATAAAACTGCAATAATTTCAGGTTGTGGTTCAGTTGGTAGTTTAGTTGCGTTGGAACTTGCAAGAACAGGCGTTGGCAACTTTTTACTTATTGACAACGATGTTTTATCCTACCATAATATTTGCCGTCACCAATGTGGAGTATCTGATGTAGGTAAAACTAAAGTTGATGCTATAGAGGAAAGGATTTTACAAATAAATCCAACAGCCCGAGTAAGAAAATCGGCAACATTAATTGAAGAAGTTTCAAAAGAAATATTTGATGAATTCTTAAACAAAAATTCAATCATTATTGGTTGTGCTGATAATAGAGAGGGTGATGTTTACGCAAACAAAATGTCAAAACTTTGGAAAACCCCTTTTCTTTCAATTGGTTTTTGGGAAAGAGCATTTGTAGGTGAAATCTTTTATACGCTACCTAATGGTATGCCTTGTTATCAATGTTTTTATGATGAAATTGGAATAGTATTGGAAAGACCAGTAAATACAAAATTTTATACAAACGAAAAAAATTTAGAGAAACTAAATTTTGAACCCGGTATTTCTGTTGATATAAACTATGTTACTACTATCGCTATAAAACTTGCTATTGATATTCTAAATATCGGAAGCGAAAATTACATCCCAAAAGTAATTGACCACTTAGACCAATTCACATTAGTTTGCAATACAAATGATGAGAGAATTGGAGGAGAGCAAACTAAACATTTTTCTTACCCCCTACAAATAAGAAAGGGAGTTGATGTCAGTTACTGTAACAAATGTGCAGATATCAAAAGTTGTGTTCTGTTAACTTAAATAATTTTTTTTCGATGCCAGTAGAGATAGACAGTGTTGGTGGGATTAGAAGAACAGGTGGAGGTAACACATCTACACCACGAGGAACTGCCCCCAATACTAACAACAACAATAATGGTTGGTGGATTATTGTTGCGTTGATTTTACTTTTTGTTGGTTATGAAATAATTTCAAATTGGAGTACCGAAAAATCTATTGCATCTACTGAAACAAATCCAACTGTTACAACATCACCGAATGACAACAATCAGTATTCACCACCACAGCAAGAAACATATACTCCACCAAGTACTATAGACACTTCAAGTATATCAAGCGGAGTAGAGAATTCAAGCTTGTCAAATGGAACAGATAATTCAAATCCACAGCCTGAAAAAGTCTATCTATATGGCGAAGGATATGGAAAACTTACCTTTTATAAGACATGCAATTCCTGTCCGAATTTGGAAGTTTCTATTGATGGTGATTATTTAGGTACATTAACAGAAACACTAAATAGTTCAGCATCATGTGGTGATTATGGAACTATAAGTAAAATTTTATCCGTAGGTAATCATACAATTACAGGAAAAGATAGTTACGGAACAACATACAAAGGAACTGCTTATGTGTCTGAAAGCGAATGCATGACAGACTCTTTCTCAAAACCAGATGATGTTAACCCAAATCCATACGGAACTGGTAACGGACAGATAACGATTTATCATAATTGCTCCAATTGCGGCAATGTTCAAGTTTCCGTTGATGGCTATTATTCAGGAACCTTATCACAATATTTTTCAAATGGAAGCCCAAGTTGTGGAAGTCAAAACGGAGGAACTGTAGTGAAAAACTTGTTTGCAGGTAGCCACACGATTACAGCTAAAGATGAATATGGAAATACATGGAGCGGATATGTTTATGTTGATGAATCCTCATGTAAAACTTATGCGTTGCAAAATTTCACCCAAGAGAATCCTTATGGATATGATAACGGAAAAGTTAGTTTTTTTACTTCAAGTCGGTATGGACACGATATTTATATTGACGGTACATTTTACGGTTCACTAAATCAATACTTCACAGGAGGTTCAGTAACTTGTGGACAGTCAGGAACGCTTTCAATTATCTTGTCCCAGGGCAGTCATAGTTTTTCTGCAACGGATAACAATGGCGCATGGAACGGAACGTTTACAATTGTTGCGGGACAATGTTCAATCATTCAAGTAAACAGAAGGTATTAAAATGACAAAACCCTTGCCGTTGACGGTATTGTCACCATAAACTTCCCCCATTCTGGCGCAAGTATGCAGTGTAGCTATGTGTGTTGGCGTACTTGTGCCATTGTTACCACAATTAAATTTTGTATTTTAGTTTTATGAGCCGTAAATACAACTTCAACGATAATAAATCTTTCGGATAAAACGTAAGTTCCTGAATAACTGGACCGATTAAGTATAAATAATTAAAATCAAAATAATATGGGAGAAGAAATGGAATATATTAAAGAAATAATAGCTGGAGTAATCAAAGGCGCGTGGGATATTGTTTCATCCGAATTTAAATCTAAAAACAAAAAAAACTTACTTAATCTTTCTGAAGACCTGAAAAAAATTGCCGATTTATTAGATAAGGCTAAAGCTAAGTTTAAGAAAAAGGAAATTCCGAAGGAGGAGGCAGTACGACTTGATGTAATCATTGGCTATGCTGAGGATTTAGCAGCTCCGTTTAAAAAGAAATATCCTAAACTTGCTGAAGTATTCAATTCCTTATTACCTAATATCGCAAGTCAAATGCAGCTGGCAGATTACGTTATTGATGGAAAACCACGAGAAGATGCGCGCCTAAGTGATGATAAGAAAACTATTCAGCTTTTCTTCACTCCTGAAGATCAACTTAACAAAGCGTCTAAAGAATTAGCAAATGCCGCAAGTGCGATAAGAGAACATAGTAAAAAATTTGAGCAGTTGAGCAAATAAACTGATTGATGATGTAGGTGCATGAACGCACCCCATGAGGTCACTGTTACATAACCATTGTTTCAAAAAATAACTATTTGTAGTTTCTTTTCACAAGCATTTATAAGCCTTTAATGGACAGCAATTTTTTCCGCAGCCACGCCATAGTCTGTCTTGTAAATAACTATAGAAACGCAGGCATTGATTAACGAAATTATTATTCTTTTGCAGCGATATTTTAACCACTCTTGCACATTTAGCATATTAATCTGCAATCAATATACAGGTGCATTTACGCAACTGTAAATACGAGAAACGCAACGAACTCTTGTTGATAATCAGCCGTATAATAAAGTTGGCATTTCGTGTTATATCGTTAATCTTTGTGTTGGTGGCAATTTTAAAACGACCACTCTAACATTGCAAGAAGACTTGACATTTCTATTTTAATCGTTCACTATGAGGTGGGACACTGTAATTTTCAGTCCAAAACAAAAGATAAATTCAATTGTTAATCGCCACATTTTTCCTGCTGGTCTCATTTGTCCCTTTTCTGCTGCTGTTGGTGTCCGCACATTGCTTTCGTTGGCGTCCCCGCCAACGTTTAACGAAGTCTAACTTCCATAAGAAAATATAAACGCTTCTATTCTACGCTTCGGTAGAAGATGATATATAACGGAACGTACAAGAGTGCGATGCAAGAGGCGATGCTATGAAAAGATTGGCTGGGTAAAAAATTTATTTCGTTGTTTGCCTGGATAAGCCGAATGCCGTTTTATTACAAAACCTGTACTCCTTTTGAGCTATTTACATTGTGTGTATATTTGGGTAACAGCGGATATTTTTTCACAAACTCACGTTTGCGGTAATTTGCAAGCACTCTAAAATTTGAAACAAATGATGAAAAAGCTATCCTTTATCTTAACAACAATTCTTTCGTCGCCGCAAGGTCTTCAAAGCAATGCCAACGTGAGGCATGGGGACCCTGCGTATTTAGTGTTTAATTATATAATAACCGTCGGGTGTTGTAACTTTATACATGAGCCTTAAATGAAGACTCTACTAAAACTAAAATCGCAAAAAATGAAAAGCAAAAGTTATTTTCTAATAGCATTAATCCTCCTTAATAGCTATCCGATATTTGCACAAACGCCCGCCTGGCTGTGGGCAAAAAAAGCAGGTGGAGCTTCCGATGATTTTGGTTGGGGTATCACTACAGATGCCGACGGTAACGTTTATGCAACTGGACATTTTTACAGCGCTAATATTACTTTCGGAAATATTACTTTAACAAATGCAAATACAAACGGCAGTGATGATGTTTTCCTTGTAAAATATAATCAATCAGGAAATATAGTTTGGGCAAAAAGCGCGGGAGGAACCGGTAACGATGGGGGGCAAAGAATTTGCAGTGACAATCATGGTAATGTGTTTGTTATTGGCGATTTTAATAGTTCTGTCATTACTTTTGGAAAAGAGACTTTGATTAAGGGTGCCGGCAAAAATATTTTTGTTGTAAAATATAATTCATCAGGTGATGCTATTTGGGCGAAAAGTGCCTGCGGAATTTCAGTCACAAATTATGGACAAGGCATTAGCGTCGATGCCAGCGGCAATTTATATATAACAGGAGCACCAGATGAGAGATGGAATAACGATGATTTACAAAAATT
>JANXWM010000101.1 GCA_025351145.1 Chitinophagaceae bacterium | reverse complement strand
ATAGCGGCTGCCTGTAATAAAGTTTTTCATTTTTACTTCTGCATCAAGCGGCGCCCCTGAAGTGTTAACCAATGTTACACTTGCCTGGCCCGATGTATAAGTAGAGGCATAAGCCTTTATATTGCTACTGCCTGTGCTTGCAGTGCTAACAAGCCTGTCGCCCAAACACTGCTGAAAAAAATACATATAATAAAACGAAGGGCGTGGGCTCCATTTGCTTACACCAGGTTCGTCGCCTGCGCTGAAGAGGCCGTGGTCGTTGCCATTGTTCCATCCGTTGATAATATCCCACCTTGCAGCCATACCGTATTTATTTTTAATTGCTTCGCCTAAAACAAGTACGGCAAAAGTACCGCTGGTATTGGATACCTGCTGTTTAGAATCCTGTGCCCACATATTCCATTCGTCCATAACTATGGGCTTAACAGCAGCGCCATTTGTTTGTAATGCCTGCGTTACAAAACCCATCATTTGGCCGGGTACTGTATAAGCACTTGACAGCACAACTTCAGCAGTTGAGTTTTGGCCGTAAGGTGTAATATAATTGTGCACCACAAAAAAATCTGCTTTGCCGTTTACGCCCGGCATCATGCCTGCGTTCCATGTTTTTACCGTGGTTGTTTGCCAAGATTCTGCGGCTGACTCAACCGTTACCGCACCTATATAAATTTTTTTACCAATCTCTGCAGCAGCCTGTTGCATTGAATCAACAAACACTTTAAAATGCGCTGCATACAATGCTCCTGTTAAGTATTCGGGCTGCGCATCTTTATTTTGCGAAAGGTCTATACGGTAACCCCACTCCCAATCGCCAAAATTTTCGTTGCCTACTTCCCAGTATTGTGTGCGGCCATTATCGTAGCGCACCCAATCGGCGGCAAGGTGAGCTGCAGCGGCCACAGGGTTGCTTCCGGTGCCGTAGCGTGCATAACCATAATTAACTGTAATAATTCCTTCGTTCCCTGTTTGCTGCAGCATGCTGTAATAATTATCAAGGCTGCACATCCAGTTATAATTTGTTTTTCCATAGTTATAGCCGGGGTCTTTTGCTACAGCATCTTTATCGAATATTTTAGCTGGTGCATCGGCGGGGTTTATGCCCTGCTGCTGGTTCCAGAAATATGCATCGCTGCTGCTGCCACCGGGGAAACGGATAATGCGCGGGTGCAGGTTGGTGATATTGGTAATGGCTGCTGGTTCTGTAATGGTTGGACCCATCCACCAAACTGCATTTTGCCCAAACACTGTGAATGGTATTTTGGTAATAATGTCAGATGCATTTACAGTAACAATGTTCGAAGCAGTTGCAGGAGGAGTTGCCTCGGTATAAGAAGGCGCAGTAAAGGAACGCGGAGCCCAATCATCCAGAAAAAAACCAATTGTATTTGCAATGGGCGGATCAATTGCAGGGTCTATTGTTACCGTTGTATCTGTTGGCGGAGGATTTACAGTACCGCCCCCACCACCCGACACAGATTTTTTACAGGATACTGCCATCAATAAAAAAGATGCACAGCATATAATTCTATTCGTAAAATTCATAGCTAAAATTAATTGTTTATTTTTTTCCTGTTAAGTATATGTTTATTAACCGGGCATTTGTACGTTGTGGCATCGCAGCTTGCGTCGCACTCTTGTACGTTCGGAACTTTGAGCACCAAGCTGCGAGCCATGAGCTGTGAGCAAAATACACGAACTCGGAGCTTGAAGCTAAAAGCTCATAGCTGTTCTTCAGTACAAGAGTGCAACGCAACAAAAGCCTCATAGTACCTCAAATGCCGGGTTTATAAAATTGACCATAATCACTTACAACCTGTTATTAAAACTGTGCCTGCAGCAGATTACAACAATGCTTATGGATTATTGAACCACCGCAGGCTACAGTAATTGTTACCACTAACTAACTGCTGCTACAAGAAAGAAAAAGATGAACATCTTTTTCCATAGCTATTTTGTTTTAGTTATTTTATGAACATGATATTATCGAAATAAATTGTTTTACCGGCATCGAATATCTGGAACGTAACGTTGTTAACTGATGTAACGCCGGGATAATCTGTAGCAAGCTGGTACCTGAAATAGGTCCATTTATTTGCGGGTATAGTAACTACTTTTATATTGCCCCAGTTGAGCCAGAACTGTACGTTCTTATCTACATCGGCACCCTTCGCCCAGAAGGAAAAATATTTGTAACTGCTTATATCAATATTACCGCCACCCAACTGCATACCGCCCCATGAACCGGATGGGTCGTAAGCTGCTTTTAAACCTTTGCCACCTGTAATAAATGCATCTGCTGATGCATCGAAACTGCCGCCCCAGCCCCAGTTCTGGAAGCCGTTATCAAGCTGTTCGCTGAATACGGTTGCAGCAGCACTTACATTTACAAATTCCTGCGTGGTAATTAGGTCGCCGCTTGCATTGGTGATCTTCAGGTTGCCGCGGCTTGCAGTTGATGCAGGCATTTGTATAACCAATTGTTTCTTTGATTTTGAAACAATGGTTGCTTCATCTGATGTGCCGTCAATCAATACTTTGTTTACATCGGCAAGGTTGGTTCCTGTAAGGGTTACTTCTGTGCCTTGCTGGAAGTCTGTAGGGAATGCACCCGTTACATTTGGATAAGCTAAAACCTTAAAGGGAACAATAAGTGTTTTGCCCTGGCTGTTGGTAAATATAACATCCTGCGGGCCGCCGGAAGCCGTATCCGGAACCCTGAAAACTAATGCTGTTTCTGTATTAAGTGTAGAATAAAAAGCTGCTGGTACACTGTCGTTTGAAAAAACAATACTGCGCATATCCCCGAGGCCGCTGCCCGTGAGTGTTAACAAAGAGCCGCCCGCAGCAGAGTCGGGTTTAAGGGCTGCGTTCACAGGGGTTCCTGCAGGTATGCCGGGACTGCCATCTGTATCTTTTGTGCATGAGCTTACTGCCAGTACTGATGCCAGTAACAGTACACCAAAGCTTATTTGTTTATTACTGAATATCTTTTTCATATAGAGAATTATTTTTAACGGTATTAATAATAATGTACTGGTTCTTTTGACAGTTCAGGATCCTGCAATATTTCTCCTGCAGGTATGGGCAGGTACATGTACTGTTCACTGAATGTTACATGCTGCTCATAAGTGTAAGTACCCCTGTTCTGCGCTTCAATGATCTGTTTTGCTTTAGCAAAACCCTGTCTCTGTATATCGAACCAGTAATCGCCTTCAAAAGCAAATTCCACACGGCGTTCGTGCATTACATCATCCAGTGTTATGGATTCTTTAGACAGCAGGCCTGCGCGTGTACGCACTTTATTAAAAGCTGATAAAGCTGACGCATCGGATGTAGAACCCTGTGTTCCCAGAACCGCTTCTGCATAAATGAGCAGTACATCGGCGTAGCGCAGCATCATGGTGTTGATACCTGTGTTCATACCAAGGACGGTTTCTCCGCCAAAAGATTTACCAGGGCCTACCACATACTTGGCAATGTTTGAATGGGTGGAATTTTTTTCACCGCCTTCGCCTACAGCCTGAATGGTATCGTATTTATAACCATTCGCCATAAATGCATTGTAGGCTGCACTTGAATTGGTTGGCTTCCATTCAGGTTTGCTCCAGCCATGTTCCATAACAGAACCTTTGCGGCGTGTATCACCTGACTCATAAGCATTGAGTATATCCATTGATGGCGTATATAACTCCCACATGCTTGCCTCGGAAGTCTGTAAGTTACTCGGCGGCCCGCGGTCAGGATTTTTTTGGTTACCTGAACCCCATGGGTTACCTGTAAGCTGATGCTGAATGGAGAATAAAGATTCTATATTGTTATTGTTGGCACTTGAATTAAACATGCCTGCATAATCTGAAACAAGATCATACTTGCCTGAATTGATTACTTCGTTTGCTTTTATTTTAGCATTCTCATAATCCTTTGTATAGAGATACAATTTTGCCATCATTCCTTTGGCAGAGTACTTAGTTACCCGGCCAGGTACATCTGTTTCGGGAAGACCGGCTTCAGCCATTTGTAATTCTTCCAGGGCAAAGCGCAATACATCTGCCTGGTAATATCTCGGGATATTAAAGTTACCTGACAATGCGGTTGCTCCCGGATCTGTTACTATTGGTGCATCGCCCCAGGCACGGGCAATATAAAAATATACAGTGCCCCTTAAGAAATGGCATTCTGCAATAGCGGGATCTATAAAAGATGCATTGCCGCCTTCTACTTTCTTTTGTTCGAGAGCCTGTATGTAAGCACTTGTCCAGCCACCGATTTTATAAAACACTTTCCATGCGTCTGCAATGCGAACGGATGTTGAAGCAAAAGAGAAATTTAAAAACGGAGGATCATCGGAGCCGCCGGTATATTCGTTGCCGGCCATAACATCGCCGATAGCATCCATGGCGCGGTTCTCGTAGCCTGACCATGGCAGGCCGTATAATGTACTGGTTAAACTTCTTACTTCTTCTGCTGTATTGTAATAGTTGCCCAGGGTGGTGGCATCGAGTGCCGGCCTGTCAATAAAACTTTTTTTACAGGATGCCATCAGCGCTGTGCCGAGTAATATGGCATATATGCTTTTACGTTTCATTGTGTTTGGTATAAGAATTATTTAATGATTTTATCTATTGGAGTTTTATTTATAAGCTGGTACTTCTGCATGCTCATTTATGATCTGAACGTACAAGAGTGCGACGCAACGGACGCTTCATATTTGATCTTTAGTCCGGCTCATAAAAAAACGCCATTTTTATTTTAGAACTCTACATTTATGCCTGCTGTAACTGAGCGTGGATTGGGGTAGTGGCCCATATCTACATTCATTAACTTGATGCTGTTATTGAAGGCGCCAATTTCAGGATCGTAACCGCTGTACTGAGTGAATGTTTTGAGATTCTGCACAGCCACGTAGAACCTTAGACTGGTAATCTTTGCTTTGCTGATTAAATTTTTAGGAAGCTTATAACCGAATGTAATATTCTGAATGCGGAGATAGGAACCATCTTCTACATAACGGTCTGACATGTACACGTTGTTTACGTTTGTATTCGTGAACCTTGGCAAACTTCCACCAGTATTTGTTTCGGTATACCTGTTCATTACGGCCTTTGTCTGGTTGTAATAGGCATTGTCCATTTTCTCTGTTTGCCAGCGCAGGAAGTTAAATATTTTGGCACCGTAACTGCCCTGTAAAAACACTGAAAAATCGAAATCTTTATACTGGAAAGTATTGGTGAAGCCATAAGTAAATTTCGGAAGAGGGCTGCCAATAAAAGTAATGTCGCCTGCATCAATTTTTTTATCGTTGTTGATGTCTTTGAAACGTACATCGCCCAGCCATGTATGCGTTTGATCTACGCCATAACCAAACTGTGGAAGGCTTTTATCAAGATCATCCTGTGTACGGAACAATCCATCTGTTTTAAGTCCAAAGAATGAACCTACGGCATAACCCGGTTGGGTATAAGTGATGGTATAATTATCGTAGTAAACTTTACCGGTTAAACCTGAAGTTGATGCAGCCATATTATCGAGCCTGTTCTTGAATTGTGAAAAGATTACATTCGTCTTCCAGGTAAAGTTTGCTTTGCGGATATTGTTGGAAGTTAAGCTAACATCAACACCGGTATTGGTCATCTGGCCTACGTTGCCAACAGGCGCTTTAAGATCGTCCCACTGGTCGCCTACACCAATCAATCTTGGGCCTGTAAGGAACAGCAGCATATCTGATGTTGTTTTCTTATACAGGTCTACATTAAAATCTATAAGCCCTTTAAATAATGATGCATCAATACCCACATTGGTAGTTGTTACAGATTCCCAACTGAGGTTAGGATTGGTAATACCATTGAGATAGCTTGATGTTCCAAATCCAACAGGGCCGGGCCAGAAACCTATTACAGAAGTGTATGGCGGATTAGGTGCACCGCTTGGTAAATTCTGGTTACCAACAGAACCATAACCTACCCTTAGTTTAAGAAAGTTTATTACGTTGCTTGTTTTAGCCATAAACTTTTCATTGGTAACAGTCCATCCAAAAGAAGCACCGGGGAAGTAACCCCATTTATTGTTGGGGCCAAAGTTGGAAGAGCCATCTGCACGGTAGCTTGCTGAAAGTGAATAACGGTTATCGTACGTGTAAGTGGCTCTTACAAAATAAGACTCCATTGCCCAGTTGCTTTTACCGCCGCCCAGCTCCCATGTATCTTTATCACTGTTGCCTGCATTTAGATCGAGGATGTTATTGGCAAGATCAACTTTTTTACCAGAGATACCTTCGTAATAAGAATATTGTGTTTCGTGGCCCGCAGTTGCTGTAATAGCATGCTTGCCAATATATTTACTGTAGTTTAAATAATTTCTTACAGCATAGTAGTAACTGTTGCCCCTATAATCAGACAGCTGGCTCTGTAATTGTGTTGGCCCGATATTACCTGACAACTGGAATGCAAGGTTGCCGTTCAATCCAAGTGAATAAGCAATTTCATTGCGCAAGGAAAGCCCTTTCATTAACTGAAGGTCTGCATAGATATTACCAAAAACCTGAGAATTGGTAGATTTATTACCCCTGTAATTACTGCGTGCAATTGGGTTATCCTGGCCATATTGAAAGCCACCAATTGTAGAACCTCCACCCCATGTGCCATCAAGATTTTTTACAGGTATTAGGGGGTTTTGAATAGCACCCCACCAGATAGTTCCTTCCGCAGCATCGGCAAGTGTTACATTCTGTACGCTTCTCGTTGCATTCATGCTTACACCAATTTTTATCCAGCTTTTTAACTGATGGTCTAAGTTGAAACGTGTAGAATAACGCTCAAAGTCGGAACCGATCAATATGCCATCCTGCTTAAAATAGTTGAGCGATAAATAATAAGTTGTTTTATCCTTACCACCTGAAAAACTTAACTGGTGGTTCTGTATCTGTCCATGCTGGAACATAGCTTCCTGCCAGTCTGTACCCTTTCCTAATACTGAAGGATCTGCAAACTCCGGTGATGGGGTAAGGCCTATCAAGGGCGCAACTTCATTCTGGTATTGCGCAAACTCCTGCAGGTTCATAAGGTCTAATGTATGTGCTACCTGCTGCTGACCGTAATAAGAATCGAAGGAAATTTTACCCTCGCCTATCTTGCCTTTTTTGGTAGTAATGATGATTACACCATTAGCAGCCTGTGACCCATAAATGGCCTGTGCAGATGCATCTTTAAGTACATCTATTGTTTCAATATCATTTGGGTTAAGTGTTGACATTATACTGTTACCGGTTTGCCCGTCAGAACCGCCAAGGCCTGCATAACCTGAACTGTACTTAGTGTTCGAAGGAAAGGTAACACCATCAATTACAATCAGCGGGTCGTTGCTGTTGATGGTGGTAACACCTCTTACCCTTACCGATACACCTCCGCCGGGCTGGCCGCTGTTGTTGGTTACGGTAACACCCGCAACCTTTCCCTGCAATGCCTGGTCTATACCCGAAACTGGCAGGTCTTTAATATCTTTAGTGCTTACCGATGAAATGGACGACGATACACTTGCACGTTTGGCCGTACCGTAGCCAATAACAATCACATCGTTTAAACTTTGCGAAACTGGCTGAAGCGAAACATCAATTACATTAGCACCGCTGATATTCACTTCCTGTTTAGCCATACCTACGTAACTTAAAATAAGTGTGGCGGCATTGGCCGGAACATCAACCGAAAAAACACCGGCTGCATTTGTAACAGTAATAATTTTCGTTTTCTTTACTTCTACAGTTACACCGTTAAGCGGTGTCCCTTTATCATCCTTTACAGTACCTGTTATCTTCCTGGTAGCGGATGAATTTTGTGCATGGCTGTTTAGCGACAGCAACACGCAGCAGGTAAAAGTCCAAAGCAGCACTTTTAATTTTTGTGCCATTTTAATTTGTGTCATAAGCAAAACAATTAGTGGTTAATAATAAAAGTCAATCCAACTATATATAAGTGGTTATATATCCTCTTTAATACCGGCTGCGGTTCAATGGGCATCGCCTGTTGCGTCGCAATCCGTTCATCGTTCGGAATAATGATGGGCTGTAGCCTCACTGTTCCAAAACTCACTGCGTACACAGCCCCGATGTTATCAGGCTCACCACATTTTTCACTCAAAATTGTGACGACTGTGTACGCTGTGAAATGTATTTCTGCTGAATAAAGAACTAAACGTACAAGAGTGCGACGCAAGGAACGATACATTGAAATACTTCTGCCCGGCTCATAAAAATGCTACTTCATTTTCACACTGATCTTTTCGCCCTTGTATTGAACTGTTGCATCAGCTTTCTGATCAACAATTAATTCTTTTGGTTTATCTTTTGTTATCCACACAATCTTAAATGTGCGCTTCATCAGCATGCCGGTGAACGAACCTTCGCGTTTATCTATCGTTAATGTTTTTGTTGCTTCGTTGTAGCTCAAAGCAATATTTGCGAACGCACCTTTCTCGTAATTGTAGTTGGTATTTTCATCTTCGTATAAAGTGAACGAAGCGTCTTTTCCAGTGTACACAAAAAGTGTAATGGGATCGGCAGGTTTTTCGTTTGTGTATTGCAGCTCAGGACCAAAAGGAATAACAGAACCTTCTTTTACAAACAATGGCATTCTTTCGTAAGGCGCATCTGCGTTGATTTTGCGGCCACCTTCAAAATATTTTCCCGAGTATAAATCGTACCATCCATTTGTGTTTGGCAAATACAATTCTCTTGATGTTGCTTTGTATTTATACACAGGGTTGATGAGCAGTGAAGGGCCAAACATGTACTGGTCGCCGATATTATTTACAGCCGTATCGCCTGCAAAATCCATTACCAAACCACGCATAATAGTGTAATCGTTTTGATAAGTTTTACCTGCAAGCGAATAGATATAAGGCATTAAACGGTAGCGCAGTTTATCGTAATACAGCATGCTTTTATAAGCCGCATGATCTTCAGGTGCGGTATTAAAAATTTCGCGGTAAGGATATTGGCCATGTACACGAAACAGCGGACAAAATGTACCAAACTGGTACCAACGTGTCATTTGCTCTCGCCATTCTTCAAGATCTTTTGCATTGGGTTTTTCATAGCGGCGCTCTACGGCAAAACCACCTATATCCATTGTCCAGTAAGGGATGCCGCTCATGGAAAAATTGATGCCTGCAGATATTTGTGTACGCATATCTTCCCAGCGGGAAGCAATATCACCGCTCCATATTGCGGCTGCATAACGTTGCGAACCTGCAAACCCCGAACGGGTTAAAATAAAAACCCTTTTATCGGGGTTTACCAAACGCTGGCCTTCATAAATTCCTTTTGCATTTTCAAGCGGATAGGCATTAAGGTATTCGGCTGCTATACCTAACGCCATTGGTGTCATTTGTTCTTTGCGTTTCTCCGGGCTTACATTCGATAATATATCGGGTTCACTTGCATCCATCCACCATGCATCAATTCCTTTGCTGTATATTTTTGTATTGATCAGATCCCAAAAACCTTTCTGTGCATCTTTATTAAAAGCATCGTAGAAAGTAGAAACATAACCTTTGGCAATCCAGTCGCGTTGCCGGTTGGCCACATTTCTTGTATAGAGCCAGCCCTTATCATTAAACTGTTTGTATGCGGGAATGCCTTCGTAAAACTTGGGCCAGACAGAGATCATGAAATTCGTATTGTATTTTTCGTGCAATATTTTTATAGCACTATCAATATTTGCAAAACGGGTGGCATCAAATTCCTGGCTGCCCCAGGCATCCTGTTTCCAGTAGCTCCAGTCGAGCACAATATTATCCAAGGGTATTTTTCTCTTGCGGAATTCATCCACGGTGGAAAGAATTTCATCCTGTGTTTTGTAGCGTTCCCTGCTTTGCCACAAACCAAAAGCCCAGGCCGGTATCATCGTGGCTTTACCTGTTAGTGTGCGGTAACCGGCAATAACTTCATCCATATTATTGCCGTAAACAAAATAATAATCTAATTGCTTGCCCGCTTCCGAGGCAAAACTGTAACTGTTCTTATCCGCATCTGCAACGGGGTTCAGCCATTTCATGGAGATATAAGATTCGCTGCCATCGGGTATCCATTCAATTTTTACAGCATACTTTTTCTCTTTCTCAAAATCAACATTTAATAAAGCAGTGCCAGGGTTCCAGGCTTCGCGCCATTTATCCGCGAGCAATTTATTGTCTATCCATACTTTTAAATAACCGCCGTAAGTGAATTTTAATTTGTGTATGCCGTTAAAATCTGATGCAATAGAACCAGTCCATGTTATTGCACCTGTTGCGACTTTAAACTCTGCAGGAAGATTAAGTTTTGAATCACCAAGAAACTCGTAATTGATAGCCGATTCAGCTTTGGTAAAAGCAATGTTTGCAAGGTTATTTTTCTCGTTTGCATACGAAGCCGTTAGCCAGCCCTGCTCATTGTTTTCAGAAAATAATTTTAACGCAGAAATAGGTTGCCACGGCCTTGTATCGCCAACAGTACTTATAGAATAATTATCCCAGAGAATGCCGTAATTTTTATTGGAGATAAGAAAAGGAACGGCTACTTCTGTATTGTTTTGAAATAAGGTTACCTGCTGGTTACGGTAATTCATTATATCATCCTGGTGCTGGCCAAGACCATAAATGGCATCATCCGGAGTTGTTTCAAAAACCTGGCGTATATGCCAGGAAGGTTCGCCATTAAATACGGCGGCGTCAAAACTTCTGCCACTCATTTTCTTTTCGCTTACAATGAGTCTACCATTTATATCTGCAAAAGAAACGGCACCAGTCGCCATAACTATTGTGGCAGTAATAGTTTTGGTTTTAAGCACTACTTTTTCATCGCTGTTTTCCATTTCCCACTTTACAGCGGGCAGGTTTGCATAAACAATAATAAGGCTTTGGTTTTTCGGGAAATCTTTTAGCGGGGAAGCAGTAACACGTATGATATTATCAGCAATAACCTGCAAACGTATTGCCTGCGCATTGCCGGAGAGGTCTGTATCGGGATAAATAATAACGCCGTCATTTGTTTTGAGGAAACCTTTTTCTGCAGCATAAGTACCAACAGCCGGCAATACCAGCAAGAGGAACATACAGAGGAAATGATTACAATATGCGGCAATTCTTTTTGGCATGGCAAGCAGTTTCTTACAGATCGTTTTACTTAAAAACCCAGTATGTTTTCCGGGGTTTTTTTAACAAGATGAAATTATCGGTACTAAATGAAAACGATGGTAGCTGAATGCTTATGAATAGGTATCAAAATGTTAAGGGCTGGGTATAGAATGTTTATTTAAACGGTATAGAATGTTAACCATTCAAAAAATAGCCCTTAAACAGCAAGGTTTTCCGCAGTAAGAAAGAGATTTTATGGGCCGGGCATTTGTTCTTTGGTGATCGCCTGTTGCGTCGCACTCTTGTACTGTATAATCATTGGCTACAGAAAACGGGTAGAGGGTTTCGCATGCCGAGAATAAACATTACCTCTTACAATAACGCCTTGCGCGACATACAGGATTTAATCACTAAAAGCATACTGCGCAAAGAACAAGCCGGTGGCCGAAGTACCAGTTATGAATTGAATAGCTAATACATTTATTAGCCAGGCTAAAGAATTACTATGAAGCTTTTCTTGCGTCGCACACTTGTACTTTTTTATTATGATTGAGCTTTATTGAAGCGGAGATTGAAGCGAAGGTTGTTGGTCGGGACGCCAACAACAGCGAAGTGTGGATACAAATAGAGAGTTATTAAATTTATTTCTTATTTAATTTTTTTTACATCATCCATCGCTGCCATATCGTTAGTAATTGCTTGCTCATCATAAATTGTCAAAACACCTTTTGCTCTAAGGCATCTATAATACTTTCTCCCTGCTTCAAGTGCTTTTCTTTTGTCAAGGCCCTGAAGTGCTTCTTCATATTCGGCTTTGAATTTTCTAATATTTTTTTGTTGCAAATAAATTAGTGCAATTACACCGCCAATAATTAAAGTAATCCAGATAATAGAACTGTACATATGGTGTTTATTGAAATTTTTATTGAAACTTATAAATTAGAAAATGCTCTATGCGTAATTGATTATTTATCGTTTTTAAGATTGGCTCTCTTAAATCACAGTAAGACGATTATTCAAATTTTTGAAATTCCCAGCCTTTACCCCATTCAGCATTATAAATAAACCATTTATTTAAGTTTTCTGGTTTTTTTAATT